>JASLDF010000096.1 GCA_030151635.1 Bacteroides sp.
TCAAGTGAAATTGCTCAAAAGATTCAAGATGAGATGACTTATCCAGGGCAAGTTAAAATCACTGTGATTAGAGAAACTCGCTCTGTAAGTTTTGCAAAATAAAACATTTTTATAAAATATAGTAAAGGGCAGTAGTGTACACATCTTCTGCCCTTTTTTATTAATAAGATTATGGAAAACTATTTGTTTGAAATTTGTACAAACTCTGTAGAGAGTTGTTTAGCCGCTCAAAATGGTGGTGCAAATCGAGTTGAATTATGTGCTGCCATTCCTGAAGGTGGAACAACTCCATCGTATGGAGAGATTGTTATGGCAAGGGAACTTTTAAAGATAAAACTTCACGTAATCATCCGACCTAGAGGTGGAGATTTTTTCTACTCTCCTTTGGAAATAGAAACCATGATAAGAGATATTGAGGTTTGTAAAAAGCTAAATGTGGATGGTGTCGTTTTCGGTTGCTTAAATGCAGATGGAACCATAAACATGGAAGCTATGGAGAAGTTAATGAATGCATCTAAAGGGATGTCTGTTACTTTTCACCGAGCTTTTGATGTGTGTGTAAATCCCAAACAAGCAATTGAAGATATTATCCATTTAGGATGCAACAGAATACTTACATCTGGTCAAGAGAAAAATGCAGAACTTGGTATTCCTTTACTTGCGGAACTGCAAAAAATAGCTAAAGGTCGAATAATATTACTTGCTGGATGTGGAGTTAATGAAAACAACATTGCGAAAATTGCTACAGAGACATGTATCAATGAATTTCATTTTTCAGCTAGAGAAATCATTCCAAGTGGTATGGAGTTCAAAAGAGAGCGAGTACCTATGGGAGGAACTATCTCTATTGATGAATTCAGTAAATCTGTTACCACAGAAAAAAGAGTTCAAGATACCATCTCGAAACTACGATAAACTAAATTATTGAGGAGCGAAAGTTTTTTATCTATAACCCCGTTTTATTATGTATAAAAAAATTATATCTGCCTTCTTACTAACGCTGCTATATACAGGGCTGCAAGCGCAGGAATTAGACAAAAACATTAAAGATCGACTTGTTGATTTCTTTAAGAATTATTCAAACTCAACAGTTAATATCGGAAAGTGTAAACTTGACAGCTTCACCGTTAATCACTCTACCCGAGAATTAAATATTTATGTAGATAAACGCTTTGCTTTTCAGCCGTTCAGAGAAGAAAATGTCCAAGGCATCTATCGCTCCATAAAACAAATTTTACCTGGACCTGCCAATTATTATGCTACGACAATTTACACAAATGGTAGAACCATAGATGAGTTAATTCCAAATTTTTACCGATCTAAGAAGTTAGACCCTCATCGTACAACCGAGGCGGTTGATGACAAATCAAATCCCTGGGTAACAAATGTATCTACTCCTTACGATGCTAGTCGAGGCTTACAAAACAAACATATTTCATTGTGGCAAAGTCATGGTAGATATTACTCAAATAAATTGGATAAATGGTTATGGCAACGTCCCAACCTCTTCTGTACCACAGAAGATCTATTCACTCAATCTTTTGTCACCCCCTTTCTCATTCCCATGCTAGAAAATGCAGGGGCTATTGTTTATACTCCTAGAGAAAGAGACACTCAGCGCAATGAAGTAATCGTAGATAATGATAATCCTAAAAATTCCATTTTCTTTAAAGACGATAAACGCAAACAAAGATGGAGAGATAATGCGGCGGTTGGGTTTGCAAATCCAAAAGCGACATATGAATCAGGAGAGAATCCTTTTACAATGGGAAGTAGTAGTATTGCACCTACCAAAGAAAAAATCAAAAAAGCCAAGTCTTTTGCTCAATGGATTCCTACAATCCCAAAAGCTGGTAAGTATGCAGTATATGTAACCTATCAAACTTTTGATAATAGCGTTAGTGATGCACAATATATGGTCTTTCACAAAGGCATAATAACTGAATTCAAAGTAAACCAAAAAATTGGATCGGGTACCTGGGTTTATTTGGGCACCTTTGAGTTTGATGAGGGAAACAGCCCAGAGAATATGGTCGTATTAACAAACTATAGTAAAGAGAATGGTGTTATTAGTGCCGATGCCGTACGCTTTGGTGGTGGAATGGGGAATATTACCCGAGGCGGTAAAACTAGTTCTTTTGCACGCTACCTAGAAGGTGCGAGATACTCTACACAGTGGTATGGTATGCCTGAGAATATTTACTCAGATAGAGGCAGAGAAAACGATTATGCAGATGATATGAATGCGCGTAGTAATTCTTTAAATTATTTAGCTGGAAGTTCACGTGTCATTCCTCACTTTGAAGGTTTAAAAGTTCCTCTACAACTAAACGTAGCTCTACACACTGATGCTGGTTATAAAATTAATGACAAAATAGTAGGGACATTGGGCATCTACACTAACGAAGCAAACACTAACTATCTGGGGTCAGGAAGAGATCGTATCAGTTCTAGAGATTTAGCAGATATTATTCAAAGTGATTTAAAAAGGGACATTCAGGCAAACTTCGATATTGATTGGACTCGTCGCTCCATGTGGGATAGCAACTATAGTGAAACCCGATTACCTAATGTACCATCTGTCATTATAGAATTACTATCGCATCAAAACTTTGCAGATATGAGATTGGGACATGACCCTTATTTTAAATTCACAGTTTCAAGGTCAATCTATAAGTCGGTGCTTAAGTATTTAAGTAATCAAGCTAAAAAAGATTATGTTGTGCAACCACTACCTGTTAAAAATTTCTCCGCAGAGATAAAAGGAAAAAAGGCACATTTAAGCTGGTCTGAAACTACTGATATACTTGAACCTACTGCTCAGGCTAGAGAATATGTTTTATATATTAAAAAAGACAATGGTGGATTTGATAATGGTACTATCGTGTATAGCAATAGTGTATCAATAGACATTCTCCCCGGAGTAATGTATTCATTTCAAGTATCGGCAGTAAATAGAGGTGGAAAGAGTTTCCCCTCTGAAACATTATCAGTCTATAAAGCTCCTAAAGAGAAGAAACACGTTCTCATTGTAAACGGTTTTACAAGACTTAGTAGTCCTTTTGTTATCGATAATGAATTTGACGCTGGATTTGATATTGATGAAGATCCTGGTGTATCTTATATGAGCGACATATCAATGGTCGGAAAGCAATTAAACTTTAGAAGAGCGGATGCTAAAAAAACCAATGGAACAGGTTTAGGATATAGTTTATCAGAGCTAGAAGGTTCAATTATTGCAGGTAATACCTTTAATTATCCGGAAATTCATGGTGAAGCTATTAAGGCATTTCCTCAAGTGAGTTTCTCATCATCAAGCATGATGAGTGTTGAATCAGAAAAAGTAAGTTTAGCTAATTATGATGTAGTTGACTTCATTCTAGGTTTGCAAAAACGAGATAATTATAACCCAGCAAACAACAAAAACTTTCAATTGATTTCTCCACAAATGCAAGGTTTAATCCGAAATTACACCAGCCAAGGAGGAAATATTTTTATAAGCGGTTCATATTTAGGTTCTGACCTAAATATAAACCAACAAGATAAGTCATTCATGAATAATATTCTTAAATTTGAGTATGGTAGTTCTATTTTAAATCGGAGTATATCTAAGGTAAATGGTCTTAAAAAAGAACTAAGCATTCCTAGACATCTTAATGAAGAGAGTTATGTAATAAATAAACCTGAAGAGTTACTCCCATTAGGAGGTGCTTTCGCAGTTATGACATACGACCTTACTAATCAGTCTGCAGGAATTGCATACAAGGGCAACTATAATCTCTTTGCTTTGGGATTTCCTTTTGAGAGTATTTTAAATAAAAATGACCGTGCATCAATTATGTCATCAATATTATACTTTTTATTGTATGACAATAAATAAATTACTAGTATATTAAGAACTTAAACATTATTACATATGGATACAATTCAAGCCAATAGCCGCGGAACAAGATTTATAGAAGTTTCTGATGAAAATTTGAATACAATACAGAAGTATAAGTTATTCAATCAACTTCTTTCTAGTCATGGTATAATTACAGAGGATGTTTTAGAGAAACTAAAATATACCATCCGATCACTTATAGCTTCTCAAGAAGAAGATAGCAAGGATTTGATTGACCTTTGTATTGATGTTATTTATCATAAAGACATGAAAGCTTTTGGATTAAATGAGCTTTTTTCACTTTATCAAGAGTGGATTGAAGAAGTTAAAAGTCAAAATAATTCGGCTAAATCAATCGATGCGTAATGAAAACAATTGACATCAGCGGTAGCAATCTACCCTATCATCCACTTATAGTGGCTATGGAGGAAATTTTGACACTACCTAAGGGTGAATCCATTGAAATCATTTCGGATGATAGAGCTGTGTGCAAACACTTGAAAGATTACCTTATATCCAAGAATATAGGTTTTCGTGAAATATATAAAGATTCAGCAATTACACTACAATTTAAAATTTGATGACTAAAACAAGAGAAAATTTATCAGCACTTCCAATAGATTTAAAACGAACCATTATTGAAAAATATGGTAGTCTAGATAAATTTTATGCAACTGTTTATTTGATAGCTCGCAATGCTCACCAAGCAGAAATGAGTAATATCCCTGGTGCCCAACAACGATTAAATACAATTAAGGCATACCAAGGTATGATTCAATTTATGCTAGATGAAGGTGGAATTAATGGTAAAGATTTAATTGAACAAATAGGTAGTGATTACCTAGAAGACTTTATCCGCTATAGAGAGCAAGATTTTGGTCTGACAAATGATGAGTTTATTAAAATTATTAAACGAATTTAAATAATTTGGTGAAATGTTATAATGACAGGCTTCTATAAAAAAATATAGAGGCCTGTCATTTTATTATATATCTTTGTACTATGAATAAATATCAACTAACAGATTGGTTACCAACTACGCTTAAAGAGATGAAGTTAAGGGGTTGGGAAGAGCTAGATGTCATTCTTTTTAGTGGAGATGCCTATGTGGATCACCCTTCATTTGGAGCTGCTGTAATTGGTCGTATCCTAGAAGCTGAAGGTTTAAAAGTTGCCATTGTGCCTCAACCAAACTGGAGAGATGATTTACGTGATTTCAAAAAACTAGGGAGACCTCGTTTATTTTTTGGTATAAGTGCTGGCTGTATGGACTCTATGGTCAATAAATATACTGCGAACAAGCGTCTTAGAAGTGAAGATGCTTATACTCCTGATGGTCGTATTGATATGCGTCCTGACAACCCTATCGTTGTTTACAGCCAAATTCTGCGTGAAATTTACCCTGACACTCCCATCGTGATTGGAAGTATAGAAGCAAGTATGCGAAGATTATCCCATTATGATTATTGGGAGGATCGAGTACGCAAAAGTATTTTATGCGATAGCAAATCTGATTTATTAATTTACGGAATGGGTGAGCTACCTATTACCGAACTAGTTAAGCAACTTCAAGATAAACGCAAAACCGAAGGCTTAGAGTACATTACTCGTAAAGACATTGATGCCTCAACATTATTGCAAGTAGGTTATATTGAAGATCAGCATAGCGACTTGCCTGATGATATTATTCTACACAGTCATGAAGAGTGTTTAATTGATAAAAAGAAACAAGCGTCTAATTTCAAACATATTGAAATCCAGAGTAATAGTTATAAAGCATCACGCATTACTCAAAAAGTAGATGGACGAACAGTAGTCATTACTCCACCCTATCCACCAATGACTGAAAAGCAAATTGACCATTCATTCGATTTGCCTTATACACGACTACCTCATCCTAAATATAAAAATAAGCGCATTCCAGCCTTTGATATGATTAAGTTCTCTGTGAATATCCATAGAGGTTGTTTTGGTGGTTGCGCATTTTGTACAATATCTGCACATCAAGGAAAGTTCATCGCTAACCGTTCCAAAGAGAGCATTCTTAAAGAGGTTAAACAAATTACTGCTATGCCCGACTTCAAAGGGTATTTAAGTGATCTTGGTGGACCATCAGCCAATATGTATCAGATGGGAGGAAAGAATATTGAAGTATGTAAAAAGTGTAAACGACCATCATGTATCCATCCTAATGTTTGTAAGAATTTAAATACAAGTCACCAAGCACTTTTGGATATTTACAAATCGGTGGACGAACTTCCAGGTATTAAAAAAAGCTTTGTTAGTAGTGGTGTCCGTTATGACCTATTACTTCATGAATCAGAAGATAAAGAGACGAATAAATCAACTCGTCAATACACCAAAGAACTAATTGAAAAACATGTAAGTGGCCGTTTAAAGATAGCACCCGAACACACGAGTTCTGATGTCTTGAATATTATGCGAAAACCATCATTTGGATTATTTTATAAGTTCAAAAAGATTTTTGATGAGGTGAACGAAAAAGCTAACTTAAGACAGCAACTCATTCCTTACTTCATTAGTAGCCATCCTGGCTGTAAGGAAGAAAATATGGCAGAGCTTGCAGTCTTAACGAAAAACTTAGATTTTCACTTAGAGCAAGTACAGGATTTCACGCCTACCCCAATGACTGTTGCTACCGAAGCTTGGTATACAGGTTATCATCCATACACATTAGAACCTATTTATAGCGCTAAAACAAAAGAACAAAAGTTAGCTCAACGCCAATTCTTTTTCTGGTATCAGCCTAAAGAGCGAGCTAACATCATTCGAAATCTACGCAAAATGAAAAGAGAAGACCTTATTAACCAATTATACGGTCGATAAAATCTCCTCTTCTACTTATGATATTAAAGTTTCTTTAGTCTGCAGGTGTTGCAACAATCTCTTGAAGAATTGTGATCGCCTCGTGTACTGAAGGAACTTTTTTTATGATCATTGAACGTTTAGCATTTTTCTCACGTAAGTCGCATCGTTTGGTATACCTCATCATATAATTAATAATCTTACCAAACATCTCGCTTTGGAAATAAGGACTTTCATTATCTGATATAAAGAATAGTGTCATTCCACCCGCTTTTAAGAAAATTCGTTCTACTCCTAAACGAGCTCCTAATCGGCGTAAAGGAACCACATACAGTAACTCCTCTGTTACTTTCGGCAGAGGTCCAAATCTATCAATGAGTCGTTTTTTGAACTCTTCAACTTCCTTATCAAGCTTTAAAGAATCTAGTTCTCTATAAAGTAACATTCGCTCACTGCTACCCTGAACGTATTGATCTGGTAGTAAAAGTTCCAAATCACTCTCTATTTGAGACTCTTGAACGAAAGTATCTCCTTTCATTTGTCCATCTTCCGAATCAACCTCTTGGTACAAATCTGAAAATTCATCATTCTTTAATTCTTGCATTGCTTCAGATAGAATTTTTTGATAAGTTTCATAACCTAAATCAGCTATAAATCCACTTTGTTCAGCTCCAAGCATATTTCCAGCTCCACGAATATCTAAATCTTGCATTGCAATATGGATGCCACTACCCAAGTCACTAAAGTTTTCAATGGCTTGTAATCTACGTCTAGCCTCATCCGTAAGAACAGTTAAAGGTGGAGCTAAAAGATAACAAAATGCTTTTTTATTACTTCTTCCCACACGCCCCCGCATCTGATGTAAATCACTCAAACCAAAATTATGAGCTTGGTTAATTATTATTGTATTTGCATTTGGAATATCAATACCACTTTCAATAATTGTTGTCGCCAACAACACATCAAAATCATAATTAACAAATCCAAGAATGATCTCCTCCAACTGTTTAGGTTCCATTTGTCCGTGCCCTATGCAAACACGGCAATCGGGGATATTCTTTTGAATCATTGCCTTTAGTTCAACTAGATTAGCAATTCTATTATTCACAAAGAATACTTGACCATTTCTACTCATTTCAAAGTTAATGGCATCGGTAATGACTTCCTCATTGAATGTATGTACCTCTGTTTGGATCGGATATCTATTAGGTGGTGGTGTAGAGATAATACTTAAATCTCGAGCGCCCATCAAAGAAAACTGAAGCGTTCTGGGTATCGGTGTTGCTGTTAATGTCAACGTATCTACATTAATCTTAATCTGACGCAATTTCTCTTTAACTGAAACTCCAAATTTTTGCTCTTCATCAATAATCAATAAGCCTAAATCCTTGAAGCGAACATCTTTTCCTAAAATCTTATGTGTACCGATAACAATATTTACACCACCTGTACTAAGCCCGTTTAAAACTTGCTTAGTGTGATTTGCTGTTCTAGCCCTACTTAGGTAATCAACAGTACAAGGTAAATTCTTAAGTCGTTCTTTGAAAGTTTGAAAATGCTGATAAGCTAGAACAGTAGTGGGAACTAACACAGCCACTTGCTTATTATCTGCAACAGCCTTAAATGCTGCACGAATAGCCACTTCAGTTTTACCAAAACCTACATCCCCACAAACTAAACGATCCATAGGACGATTACTCTCCATATCTTCTTTTACATCCTGAGTTGCCTTACTTTGATCTGGCGTATCTTCATAGATGAACGAAGCCTCTAGTTCACGTTGCATAAAACTATCAGGACTAAATGAAAAACCTTTTTCTTCCCTACGTTTCGCATACAACTTGATCAAGTCACGAGCGATATCTTTAATTTTAGATTTAGTTTTATCCTTAATCTTCTGCCAAGCCCCAGTACCTAGTTTATTTAGTTTAGGAGGCTCACCTTCTTTTCCTTTGTACTTAGATACTTTATGCAGAGAATGAATAGATACAAATACTACATCATCATTCTTGTAAATCAGTTTAATAACTTCTTGTGTCGTATCCCCATTCGGAATACGCATAAGACCAGCAAATTTGCCAACACCATGATCAATATGAACAATATAGTCACCTGGTTGAAACTGACCTAACTCTTTTAATGACAAAGACACTTTTCCAGAACGAGCTTTATCACTTTTTAAATTATACTTATGATAACGATCAAATATTTGGTGATCTGTATAAAAACAGACCTTTTGACTATTATCAACAAAACCTTCATGAAGAGTTTTACAAATAGCTATAAAAGGAATATTGTCCTCTCTATCTTCAAAAATTGCTTTTATACGAGCTGTTTGCTTTTCGCTATCACTACATATATATATTTGGTATCCATCGGAAATGTAGTTTCTAAGGTTCTGGGCAACTAAATCAAAGTTCTTTTGAAAACTAGCTTGAGGCGATGTATTGTAAGATATAGTTACATCCTCACTATTCCCTGAAAATGAAGATCCAAATTCGATTAACTTAAATGGTTCTAGCTCTATATCCCATTCACCATCTTTTAAAAGAACTGCAGGAACAATTAAGTCTTTATCTTCTTCGGCTTTAGCTATTACAGCTTGACTTGCTAAAGTTTCATCGGCAAGATGGTCTATACGCTCTTTTATCCAAAAGAAATCTCGCGCACAAACAATGCTATCAGTAGATAAAAAGTGTAATAAGGATACATATCTACCACCTACAGAACCAAGGTTAGGTATAATAGATACTTTAGGTAAAATCTCTTTTGACAACTGAGATTCAACTTCAAACGTACGGATACTATCAATTTCATCACCAAAAAAATCTACACGATAAGGGTATTCTGATGAGAATGAGAAGACATCAATCAAACTTCCACGAATGGCGTATTGACCTGGCTCATATACATAGTCAGTGTACTGAAAACCTAATTCATGAAGTCGTTTTGTAATTGTAGTCAAAGACACATGATCACCTTTAGCAACCTTTAAAGTTTTACTTACAAGATCATCTTGAGAAACCACTTTTTCAGCTAGAGCGTCTGGATAAGTAACAATACATACCGAATCCTCATCTTTGCTAAGACGACTTAATACCTCTGTTCGTAAAATTTCATTTGCTGGATCTTTTTGTCCATATTTAATAGCTCTTCGATAAGAAGATGGGAAAAACAACACATTCTTGTCTCCTTTTATCTGACATAAGTCGTGATAAAAATATCCCGCTTCTTCATTGTCATTTAAGACAAATAAAAGAGGAGATTTGGTATCTGTCATGAGTGCTGACAAATAAAAAGGTGCAGCAGATGCTACTAATCCCGAACAATAAATCGTTTTAATTGTATCATTAGAGATACTCTTTAGTAGCGACTTGCTGGACGAGCATTGACTATATTTTTGTTGTATGTCGGATAAAGTCATATTCTATTGCTTATAAGCTGTAAAAA
Organism: Bacteroides sp.; assembly: GCA_030151635.1. GTDB lineage: Bacteria > Bacteroidota > Bacteroidia > Bacteroidales > Bacteroidaceae > Bacteroides_E. Next base: position 10,160 of record JASLDF010000096.1, read on the forward strand.
TACAAAATAATAAGCACTTTTATTAATGTGCTTTCATTAAGAATATTAAAACGATTACATTTGTATAAACATGATTAACTTTTGACTATGACCCATTCTGATAGCATAATTATCATTCCGACATATAATGAAAAGGAAAACATTGAGAATATTATCCGAGCACTGTATAATTTGGAAAAGCAATTCCATATTTTGGTGATCGACGATAATTCACCCGATGGTACTGCCTCAATCGTAAAAACACTGCAAATAGAGTTTCCTAAAGAGCTTTTTATATTAGAAAGAAAAGGAAAGTTAGGCTTAGGAACGGCCTATATAGCAGGTTTCAAGTGGGCACTTCAACATGATTATGAATATATCTTTGAAATGGATGCAGATTTTAGTCATGATCCCAAAGATATTCCACGTTTATATTCAGCATGTGCAGAAAAAGGAGCGGATGTATCTATTGGATCACGTTATGTTAGTGGTGTCAATGTAGTAAACTGGCCTATGGGAAGAGTGTTGATGTCTTATTTCGCATCGAAATATGTACGATTAATCACCCGTATACCTATACATGATACAACAGCAGGATTTGTCTGCTATAAACGAGATGTTTTAGAAACAATGAATCTAGATAAAATCCGCTTTAAAGGATACGCTTTCCAAATAGAGATGAAGTTCACCGCCTATAAATACAGATTTAAAATAGAGGAAGTTCCTGTAATCTTCATCAATAGAAGACATGGAACATCAAAGATGGATAGTAGTATATTTGGTGAAGCCGTATTTGGAGTTATCAAACTAAAACTAGATAGTTTATTCAAAAAATACCCCCGGAAAAATGAATAGAATTTTAATCAAGGATGCAACTATAATAAATGAAGGAAAAAGACAACTGGCTTCAGTTATTATTTCAAACAAATACATTGAAAAGATTTTTACAGAAAATCAACTAATAGAAAATGAATCTCAATTTAACCAAGTCATTAATGCTAAAGGTTTAATGCTAATCCCAGGAGTTATTGATGATCATGTCCATTTTCGAGATCCTGGCTTAACACAAAAAGCGACCCTACAAACAGAAAGCAAAGCTGCAGCTGCGGGAGGCATAACTTCAATTATGGATATGCCGAATACAACACCTCACACCACTACTCTAGAGGCTTGGAACGATAAGATTCAACACTACAGTAAAAACTCATTAGTTAACTACTCTTGCTATTTTGGGGCTAGCAACCACAACGTAGATATTCTTCCACAACTAAACAAACACGAAGTATGTGGTATTAAAGTATTTATGGGAGCAAGTACAGGTAATATGCTAGTCGATCGAATTGAAAGTTTAACACGTATTTTTAGTAATTCAGATATTCTAGTTGCAACACACTGCGAAAATCAAGACTTAATTCGCAAGAATACAATTAAGTATTTGAATGAAAAGAACAATCCTGAGGATCTAGACTTAATCTATCACAGTTTAATTCGTGATGAAGAAGTCTGTTATCAATCTTCTAAGTTAGCTGTAGAACTAGCCCAAATATGTGGGACACAACTCCATATTTTACACCTTTCTACCGCTAAAGAACTTAGTTTATTCCAAAACAACATACCTCTCGAAGAGAAAAAGATTACAGCTGAAGCATGTATTAGCCACTTAATGTTTTCTGATAAAGACTATTCAACATTAGGAACGAAGATAAAATGCAACCCGTCAATTAAAACGGAATTAGATAAAGAAGCATTAAGAGCTGCAATAAATAGCAACGTTATTGATGTTATTGCTACAGATCATGCTCCACATCTTTTAGAAGACAAACTGGGAGGTGCACTAAAAGCGGCTTCTGGCATCCCAATCATTCAATTTTCTTTACTCTCCATGCTAAGCTTAGTTGACCAACATATTTTGACATTGGAGAAAACTGTAGATAAGATGTGCCATGCACCAGCTAAAATCTATCAAATACATAAAAGGGGATTCATTCGTGAAGGATACTACGCAGATTTAGTTTTACTAAACCCAAATCAACCATGGATAGTAAGCCCCGACAAAATTGAAAGTAAATGTGGTTGGAGTCCTATGGAAAATAGAGAGTTCAATTGGAAAGTTGAAAAAACATTAATTAATGGGAAAATAGTTTACGACAACGGCTATTTTGACGAATCAAATAAAGGATTACAATTGAAATTTAGATAATGAAAACATATAAAATAATTGAACTTCTCGCTGATATAAATTGGGAGAAGTATTTCGTAGCATCTGGGTTTGCTCCACACTTTGCGTCAATAGCAAATGTACAAGGTTGTGATGTTGTAAGAGCAAACTGGCTTACTGATTTTAAAGAGGAAGACAGACTAATGGCTTCTGAAGCTATGCAGCTACTAAAAGAGACTTATCGCCTTTTAGCTTTGTTGGATAGGGATTATGAGGTATTTACTGAATTTATCAAAGACAGTTCTTCGAATAAATGCTATATTATAGCCAATGCAAGTGCAGAAATAGCTTTACTATTTGAAAATGATGCTAAGAAAAAAGATATTGTACAAAAAATAACGTTTGCCTTAGTAAACGCCGCAACAGTTTCTTTTTGCAAAGAGTTAAATAAGAGTATTATCAATGATAAACTTAACGATACACTAACACGGAAAGAACTTATACCAATATATAACCAAATCAATCTTGATACCGTAGAGATTAAAATACAAGATTGTATATATCCCAATTATGCTCAACTAACAGAGATTAAATAATATTCAAATCTACTTTAATTTATTATATGTTATTAAAACTATTTTTTTTATTCTCAATAGTTGCACTAATTCCTTCTGTGTTTTTGTTTTTTGCGCTAAATATAAAAAGCAAGAAATCACTATTTAGGAAACTATTTTGGGTTACACCTATCTTTATAGTTTTTGGATTATTGACCATCACCTTCTTGGTAGATAAGAAATTTATTAATGTGTATGAAACACATCTAGGCTGGGTAGTGATGGCTTATTTCATGCTTACATTACCTAGACTCATATATTCTATTGTTCTAATTATAACAGCACCAGCACGATTTATTAGATATAAATTGGGGAAACCTATCTTCATTCTCTCATTAATTATAGCTCTTTCTGCAGAAGTCGTTATGATTTATGGTATGGCGATGGGGAGAAATAAGTTTGAAGTATCCCACTTTACATACGAATCAAGCCGAGTTCCTGAAGAATTTGATGGCTATACAATTGCTCAGTTATCTGATATACATATCGGTGGTTGGTTTGGCAACAGAGATGGCTTACAAACGCTCATCAACATGACTAATCAGCTACATCCTGATATGATTGTATTTACTGGAGATCTTGTAAATCATCGAACAATTGAATTAGAAGGTTATGAAGATATTCTATCCCAACTAACTGCAAAAGATGGTGTTTTTTCAATCTTAGGGAATCACGATTATGGAAGTTACTACAGATATTGGAAGGATGAGCAGGAATATAAAGACAACTTAACAAATTTATTTGATCGACAAAGAAATATGGGTTGGGAGTTATTAAATAATGAGCATCGTATTATCCGCAAAGGCAATGATAGTATTGCTCTAATTGGCGTAGAGAATGATGGAGAACCTCCATTTTCACAATATGCAGATTTACCCAAAGCAATTGATGGATTGAATGGAGAGTTTAAAGTGTTATTAAGTCATAATCCTACTCACTGGAAAAGAGAAGTGCTAACTACGACAGACATCGACTTGATGCTTGCAGGCCACACTCATGCTATGCAATTAGAGTTATTCGGTTTTTCACCTGCTGTTTGGAAATACAAAGAATGGGGTGGTCCTTATTTCCAGGACAACCGATGCCTATATGTAAATATTGGTGCAGGCGAAGTTGGTATTCCATTCCGATTTGGAGCATGGCCAGAAATAACCCTAATCACTTTAAAGCATAAGAAATAAAATTACAATAAGCCTATCCAATCACGGATAGGCTACTTTTTCCACTATTTCCTTTATTCAGATGTATCTGAACAGGTATTCGTTCACTCATCTCTTGTACGTGAGAAATTACCCCAATCTTTCGACCTTGTATTTGTAATTGTTCTAAAGCATCCATAGCAGTTCGAAGACTTTCAGAGTCCAGAGAACCGAATCCTTCATCAATAAAAAGCGATTCAACCTTAAGGTTGTTACTTGATAAGGATGATAATCCCAACGCTAGTGCCAAAGAAATTAAGAACGATTCTCCCCCAGATAATGAATAGACCGTCCGAACTTGATCACACATATCTTGATCAATAACTTGTAAAGATAAAGAGTCTGCCACTTGCTCTAGCTTATAGCGTCTAGCTAAATAAGATAAGTGCTTATTTGCATGTAAAAGCAAAATATGTAGCGTATAGCTTTGTGCTATTTTAGTAAACTTAACCCCATCAGAACTACCAAATAGAGCCGATAATTTAGCCCATTGCTCAGCTACTCCAAGTTGTTTATTATATTGAGTTTTTAGATTTTGAATATTTTTCTTATTCTCTTCCTGCTGCTTAACGATTAGCGTTGTTTGGGATATTTCATTACGCTCGTCATCAATCTTAGTTGTAAGATTGACCAACATTGTTTGATTATCTTCCTCTTTTACGTCCTTCAATTCTAAATTATAACCTTCAATGTTTTCTTTAAGCTGTTCTATACGCCCCTGTAGGGTTGAGAAATTAGAGCATACATCAAGATGAGTTTTTTCTAACTCTTTTAATTTACTCGTATATTGTTGACTATACTTCTCAATAGCTGCTTTGGAATCACTTACACTCTTCCCTTTTAATAACATACTACGCTCCGATACTAGTTTCTGGTATGCGGAATCTTCTTGAGTAAATTGATTCTTCAAATCAGAATACTGCTCAGAAAGGAGTTTTAATTCCTTTTCAAGGACAGTAATCTCTGATTTAGATTCAGAATACAAGCGCTCATTTTCATTAAGCTTATTTTTAGACTCTTGTAATTTATCTTTTTTTGCAATGTGGTGCTTAAAACTACTATTCAAGTCGTTGTACTCCTTAGTTTCTAAAGACAAAACCTCTTCAATACGCTTAAGCTCCAAAAGCTTCTCTTGAATGTACTCTTCTGATAAATGACCAGCTATATGTTTTTTAGTCAACTCTTCAAGGCAAACTTGATTTTCATCAATACTAGTTATCACTTTATTAATATCAACCTCAAGATGTATATTCTCTTGAGAAACAGTAGCAACAGACGAGCGTAAATTATCTATCTCATTATTTTGTTCAGACAAGGCCTTACCTAATACACTAAATTCGGCATCTGTTTGTACTGCATCTATGAAATGCTCGGTACTACCACATACTGGACATCGTTGCCCATCAACTAAACTACTTCTCAATGACTGAGCTGTTTCACTCATTCTTATCTGAACTTCATGAAATAATTTTTCGGTTTGTGCACGCTGAGTTTCACATTTTTCTAACTTCTGTTTTAGTTCTATTAATGTGGTATTCTTGGTACGTAATCCCAATTGAAGTTCATCCATTTCTTTCTGTAATCGACCCTTATTTAATATTGAATTATTGAAGATTTGAAAGTCTGATTTCAATACCTGAAACAACTCTTTATCAGTATCTAAAGCCCTACGCCTAGTTGTCAGATTATCTAAATTAATACCAGCAAGACTAGTTTCCAATTCTAACTGAGTTGTTGTTAGTTGATTTAATTCAGAGGTTAAATAAGCCGTTACACTTACAATATTCTTTTCAATATCAGCTGGCAACCCTAAAGAATTAAATATTGATTCAAACTGATTTGCTAAAACTGAAACTGCTTTACTCTTTGAATCAAGTTCTTTTTGCTTATGCGTCAATAATGAATTTGAACCTTCTAATTTCTTTTTTGCTAAATCAAGATGCTCTTTAGAAGATATTATACTTCCATCTAAAGAAGTAGCCTTTTCAATTTCTTCCTGTACACCTATACATTTTTCATTAAAAGCATTGATAACATTTTGATGATCTTCAATATCATTTTTCGCTTTCTCTTTAGATTTAGTCAATACTTCAACGTTTGACAGTGCAGTATGATGCTCGGCCTCTGTTTTCTTTTTCCGTAAAAAAACCTCGGCTCTTTTTTTATATGCATCTAAATCTTTTTCATTTTTAGCAATAGAGATACCTAACTGCTCCAACTTATTTGTGATTAGTTGGAGTTCCTCGTCTGGGATGAGATGTACATCATCCATTTTCATTTTCAATTGATCTAATCGACTTTTCTCTTCCTTAGAACGTTCAAAAATACGTTTAGATATTAATGAATAAACTTCCGTACCTGTTAATTTTTCAAGTAGCTCTGCTTTAGAATTCTCTTTAGATTTTAAAAAAGTAGCAAAGTCATTTTGAGCCAATAGAACTGTACGCGTAAATTGATCATAGGAAAGCCCTATCAAACCTACCAGTTGACTTAGTAGTTCTGTTTTTGTTCCAGGCAACTCAGTATCTCTATCCATATTAAACACTGACATTCGCTGCTGCTGAAGTTTACCAGATGCGGCATTTCTAGCCCTTTTGACCGTCCACTTAGAAGAATATCGATCTCCATTTACTGCTATAAATTCTACCTCGGCATAGCCTTCACTCGTTCCACGCCTTAAGATATTTCGAACATCACTTTGATTAATCTGCTCATTCCCATGATCTGCAATTAATGCAGACTCTGCAGTAGAGCTAAATCGAGGAGTTTTATCATACAATGCTAAACATAAAGCGTCAAGAACGGTCGACTTACCAGATCCCGTAGGACCTGAAATAGCAAAAATACCAGCAGAATGTAGAGGTTCTTGCTCAAAATCTATTACTGCTTCTCCATCGATAGAAGCCAAATTACATAATTTTATTTTCGTAATCTTCATTATTCAATTCCTCCTGTATTTAATTCTGAACAAACTTCTTGAAAAAGGACTTTCAAAGAATCTGGCATCTCCTGATTGGTACTATTACTATAATATTGATTTGCTATTTCTAATGGGCCCAACTCTTTAAGGCCCTTTGATACAATAACTTCATCACGTAATGAATTTTCACGAGTAAATTGATTTACGATTCTAGCAAATCTAACTTTTTTAGTTTCTAATATATCTGCTATCTTTTTAGGTAACATTGGTTCTGGCTCTGCAGATCTTATTTTAATCTCTAGGTAAGGATATAACCGACGATCTTCTATTTTATCATTAGCCACAACTTCTGGAAGTTGATGTAATAAGTCTAAAACATCAGCTGAACTCAATATCGTATTAGAATCTTTAGGTATTGACTCTAAATGTACCAAAGGTACATAAGCTATTTTTTCTATTGATTTGGTGTTCGAACCGTCTAGAACAACTTTAACTATCCCATGCTTATAATTTTTCTCGGCAAAAGACATTGGGAGTGGACTACCTGCATACCGAATAGATTCATTCTGCGCTAATCTTTGTGCTTTATGAATATGCCCTAATGCTGTATAATTAAAACCCTCAAAAATAGTTGGGTTGATAGACTCTAATCCACCGATAATCATTTTCTCACTGTGATCTTCTTTAGCTACAACAGCATTTACAGCATGTAAATGTCCCATAGCAATTATAGCCTGATTTGCATTTTTAAGCTTAGTAGCACGCTCTTGTAATTTTTTATACAAAGTATTAACACCTGCAGAGTATGGATTCTCAGATTCAATACGTGGATAATCACCCTGTCTTAAATAAGGAACAGCTAAACAATAACACGCAATATTATTCTGAGTATCTAAAATAGGAACTACCAAATCATCGTACAAAATTTCACCGAGTTGTTTAGGTACAACACCTTTAATTACTACATTTTTATCTTCAACTAATGGCAAAGGAGCTTCTATTCTAGAAGGAGAATCATGATTACCAGCTGTAACTATAATTTGTAAATGGGGATTTAGTGTTGTTGCCTTCTGAATAAACGAATAGAACATTCGTTGAGCCGAAGACGAGGGATTAGACACATCAAATATATCTCCAGCAATTAATAAAGCATCTGCCTTATTAATCTCGATTTGAGAAATTAACCAATCTAAAAAATGTTGGTGTTCTAACTCTCGGTCATGCCCATAAAATGTCTGACCAATATGCCAATCTGAAGTATGTAGTATGGTTATCATATTGTGTATTTTAAACCAAAGTTAACCATAATAATATTTAAAACTATGTTTTTTTATTACATTTGCCTATCAACTAAACGCGACTAACTATGCAATATATTTACATATGCTACGCCTTAATTGTAGCATTACCAATCTTTCTTGTACTTACAATCCTAACTGCCACTATTACTATTCTAGGCTGTATGGTTGGTGATCCGAAATTTTGGGGATATTATCCAGGTAAAATGTGGGCTAAAGCAACATGCACGATACTACTTCTACCAGTTAAAGTTACAGGTAAAGAAAATCTAACAAAGAACCAATCATATGTGTTTGTAGCAAATCACCAAGGAGCCTTTGATATATTCCTAATATATGGATACTTGAATAGGAACTTTAAATGGATGATGAAAAAAGGTTTAAGAAATGTACCCTTTATAGGAAAAGCATGTGAAAGTTCAGGCCATATATTTGTTGAGAGAGCTGGACCACGTAAAATACAAGAAATGATTAGTAAGACTAGGAAAACCTTAACCAATGGAGTATCCTTAACTGTATTTCCTGAAGGGGCCCGAACGTTTACTGGACATATGGGCTATTTTAAGCGTGGGGCATTTCAACTAGCAAATGACTTAGAAATGGATGTTGTACCCATAACAATAAATGGTTCCTTTGACACTATGCCAAGAACTACTTTTCTTCCAAAATGGCAGCGTCTTGAGATTATAGTCCACCCACCTATCAAACACATTGAACAAGGTGCTAGTTATGTAAAACAGACATTAGATTTGGCATATACAACTATTGAATCTGGATTACCTACCGAGTATCAAGGAATGGTAGTTAATGAAGACCAAGAAGTTTTTTAAACTCCTTATACAAGAATGGCCATCGATATCGATGGCCATTCTTGTGTAGTTAGATATAGTATAAACTACACCGTATAAAACAAGCAAGGCATCCTTAATGGATGCCTTGCGCTATATGAAGCCGCATTGATTGATGCGATGAAACTCCGTATGACATGTTTTGAGTGCTCTACCCCTTTGTAATCCATTGTCTCCGAAGAGAACCCTTTCGAGTTATGGCCCGCCATCGAACATAGAAGCTTGTCTCGGTTTTCTTAGTTACTTGATGAGTTACCCAGTCAAGCAATGCGGCTATTTCTTTCTATTTTCTACAAACAAATATAGTTGCTTTGTATTATATAAACAAGCATTAAACTATATTGTTTCGGTAAAAGGCAAAAAAAATGTCATTCACTAATGAATGACATTTTAATATTTTCAGAGCTTATCTTATGCATTTTTTGCTTTAGCAACGATAGCCTTGAATGCTTCTGGATGATTTACTGCTAAATCAGCAAGAACTTTACGATTGATTTCGATACCTGCTTTATGTAGTCCACCCATTAGTTTAGAGTATGATACTCCTTCTAAACGAGCTGCTGCATTAATACGTTGGATCCAAAGAGCACGGAATGTTCTTTTTTTAGCTTTACGGTCACGGTAAGCATAGGTTAAACCTTTTTCCCATGTGTTTTTCGCTGATGTCCAAACATTTTTTCTTGCACCAAAGTAACCTCTGGTTAGTTTCAAAATTTTCTTTCTTCTTGCTCTAGAAGCAACATGATTTACTGATCTTGGCATAGTTTTTTTTAAATCTTTTGAATGTTAGCGCCGTAGTATATACGGACTTGAAAGGCTAAAATTCGGTTAATACTTTTAAATGATACTAGTTGCTTATTTTAAAGCTAAAAGTTCTAAAATTTGGCTCTTGTTAGTATCGTGTACTAAAGCAGATTTAACCAAATTGGCTTTACGTTTTTTGCTTTTTTTAGTCAAAATATGACTGTGAAAAGCATGCTTTCTTTTGATTTTCCCTGTTCCGGTAAGAGTAAATCTCTTTTTTGAACCGGAATTAGTCTTCATCTTTGGCATTTTGTTTTATTTTTAATTATTAATAGACATGGTAGCGCACTATAGCCAAGGCGTTACGCATAGATCTTTTTTTATTTTTTCTTTGGAGAAAGAATGATAGTCATTCTCTTACCTTCTAAAACTGGAAGTTTATCCACTTTTGCATATTCTTCCAAATCATTCGCAAAGCGCAATAATAACACTTCACCTTGCTCTTTAAAAACAATAGAACGACCTTTAAAGAACACAAAAGCTTTCACTTTATCCCCACCTTGCAAGAAACTTACAGCGTGTTTTAATTTAAAGTTATAATCATGATCATCAGTTTGTGGACCAAATCTAATTTCTTTGATTGTTACATTAACTTGTTTAGCTTTCTGCTCCTTTTGACGTTTCTTTTGTTGATAAATAAATTTAGAAAAGTCAATAATACGACAAACCGGAGGTTTGGCATTTGGGGAAATCTCAACAAGATCAAGACTGTGCTCTTCTGCAAGCTTTAAAGCTTCAGCTAATGTATACACGTTAGCCTCGATATCATCACCAACAATACGAACCTCTCGTGCACGTATCTGTTTATTAGTTCTATACTGATCTTTCAGACTGTCTTTTTTCATATAAGAATTTCTTCCTTTGTTATTCTTGTTTATTATTCCCAAATTAATTATTCCTTTTCTTTAATTTAGCAAAGCCATCTCTTAGAACATCAGACGATGTTAAGCTCCACTTTTCGAAGTGCAAAGTTAATACTTATTTATCATATTTTGAACTTCTTCGTTCAGTTTTTTAGCAAATTCGGCTATTTTTACAGTACCTTGATCGCCTTCTCCTTGTTTACGAACAGAAACTTCTCCATTTTCAGCCTCTTTTTCACCAACTACAAGCATATAAGGTACACGTTTTAATTCGTTATCACGAATCTTACGACCAATTTTCTCATTACGATCATCTACATTAGCACGAATATCAAGCATATCAAGTTGCTTCTTCACTTCCATAGCATAATCATTAAAACGTTCACTAATCGGAAGGATAGACACTTGATCTGGAGCTAACCACAATGGGAATTTTCCAGCTGTATGCTCAATTAACACAGCGACAAAGCGTTCCATTGAACCAAATGGAGCACGGTGTATCATCACAGGTCTATGTTTTTTATTATCTTCGCCTGTATATTCAAGAGCGAAACGTTCTGGTAAGTTATAGTCAACTTGGATAGTACCTAGTTGCCATTTACGACCTAGAGCATCACGAACCATGAAGTCTAATTTCGGACCATAGAAAGCAGCTTCACCATATTCCACTTTTGCTTTCAATCCTTTTTCTTTACAAGCATCAATAATAGATTGTTCTGCTTTTTCCCAATTTTCGTCGCTACCAATATACTTATCACGATTTACTTTATCTCTTAAAGAAATTTGTGCCTCGAAATTTTCAAAATTTAAAGCCTTAAAAATAATGAAGATAATATCCATTACATTCAAGAACTCCTCTTTCACTTGGTCAGGACGACAGAAGATATGTGCGTCATCTTGAGTAAAACCACGCACACGTGTCAAACCATGAAGCTCACCACTTTGCTCGTAACGATACACAGTACCAAACTCTGCAATACGCAATGGTAATTCTCTATATGAACGAGGTGACCATTTGAATATTTCACAGTGATGAGGACAGTTCATTGGTTTTAGCAAGTACTCTTCATCCTCTTCAGGAGTATGTATAGGCTGGAAAGAGTCTTTACCATATTTAGCATAGTGACCAGAAGTAATATACAACAATTTATTTCCAATATGTGGTGTCATAACTTGTTGGTAACCGAAGCGTTTTTGAATTTTCTTCAAGAAATCTTCTAGATTTAAACGTAGTAATGTCCCTTTAGGTAACCACATTGGCAACCCCTTACCCACAGTATCCGAGAACATAAATAATTCCATTTCTTTACCTATTTTTCGGTGGTCACGTTTTTTCGCTTCCTCCATCATTTCTAGGTATTCTGTAAGCATTTTTTGTTTTGGAAATGTGATACCATATATACGAGTCAACATTTTTTTGTCTTCTTGACCTCTCCAATAAGCACCTGCAACAGATGTTAGTTTAATAGCTTTAATTGAAGCAGTAGATGACAAGTGAGGACCTCTACATAAATCGGTAAAATCACCCAAAGTATAAGTAGTAATATGACCATCTTCAAGTTCTTCAATAAGTTCACATTTATATGTTTGACCTTGAGAACCAAAACTATGGATTGCGTCAGCTTTGCTAATATCCTTTCTAACAACAGCATCTTTATTAGATGCGAACTCTTTCATCTTAGCCTCAATAGCAGCAAGATCAGATTCTTTGATTGTTGCCGTTCCAGGATCTACATCATAATAGAATCCTTGCTCGATAGCTGGACCTATACCAAATTGAATACCTGGATATAAAGCTTGTAAAGCTTCAGCAAGAAGGTGAGCACTAGTATGCCAGAAAGCATGCTTACCTTCTTCATCATCCCATTTGTAAAGTACAACTTCAGCATCTTCTACGATAGGACGACTCAAATCATACGTTTCTCCATTCACACCACAAGCTAAAACATCTTTAGCAAGACGAGGACTAATACTCTCTGCAATTTGCAGACCAGTTATACCCTTATCGTATTCACGAACAGAGCCATCGGGGAATGTAATTTTAATCATCATGTTATATTATTACCTTTTACTTAATTTACTAAAAATACAAATTTAAAGAATCTATTCTAAAATTAGACTTTTTATTTGAAAATAATCATTTAGATTTTTCTCTAAATCTTTTTATAATGTTATAAGCCTCAACAACACCCAATTCACCAGCTTTACTTAAATCGGAAACTCCATTATCATTATCACCTAAAAACACATATATCAAGCCTCTATTAAAATAAGCTTCCGCAAAGCTAGGATCATTAGATATTGCTTTTGAATAATTATCAATAGCAGCCGTATAATCCTTTAATTCAAAAGATAAACGGGCTTTGTTGAAATAAGCAAAAACAAAGTTAGGAGCAATTGAAATCACCTCGTCCAAATCTCTAAATACATACTCATACTCAAGGGTAGCCGCTCTACGTCTTGATGGAATATTTACATTACCTTGAACAACATCTACCGACTTATCGTATTCAATTTGGCGAAGACGTGCTAAAGACCTCATAAAATAAGCTGGGAAAAATTGAGGATCTAAACGAACAGCTTCTGTGAAATCTTTAATGGAATTCTCGACATCTTGTACAAGTAAGAAATCCAATCCTCTAGCAAACCAATAATTCACATCATTAGGATTAGATGATATATTCAATGTATGGACATCAATAAGAGCGAAATATTTATTTACCTCATTAAGTGTTAATGCCTTATCACGATTAGTGATTAACAGTTGATCTGGAAGAACTTTCAAATTGTTTAAGTCATCAATAAACTTGTGGTTATTAATGGTTCTTCTTATTTCACTATCTTTTTCAAGATAACTTAACGTAAAATAAGGCTCTGATTTAACAACAATCTTTTTATTTTGAACCTTACCGCGATACTCACTAGTATAGCTTTGACCTATATCATTCTTATCTGCGACAACCAATCGTCGATAGTTTTGCATGTTCTTATCTGATCGTCTTCGTGTTTCCTCAACTTTATTTTTATCTTTAGTTGATTGATTATTCGATTTATCCAACTGCATTTTAATCAATGTCAATTCATCTTCTTCTGCACCTACTATATCTCCTTTGCGTTTGCGAACATCGTAACGCAACTGATAGCCTGGATAAAAACCAGGAAAGACAGACAATACTTTAGTAAAATCAGCTTCTGCACCGTTAAGATCACCGGTTCTGTTCCTCAGCATGCCTCGATTAAAAGTAGCCATCATGTTATCAGGGTCAATCTCAAGTACAAAATCAAAATCTTCCAACGAACGGTTATAATCACCTACTTGAGCTCTTAACAAACCTCTATTGTAATGACCAAAAAAGTTGTTTGGATCTACGTTCAATGCTAGATCATAATCACTCATCGCACCACGCAAATTAGTCTGATGGTAACGAGCTAAAGCTCTATTAATGAAATGCTCTGGATCTTTACCACTTAAATAAATGGCTTCACTCAAATCTTTTTCAGCCTCAGGATACTTTTTTGTCATCAAGTTAAGCATACCTCGAGCACTCCAAATATTGGCATCAAACTTATCAATTTCTAAAGCCGTATTAATACGATTTACAGCAGTAATAGTATCTTTTTTCCGCATAGCAACATCACCTTGAATCAAATACGCCATCGTGTATTTCGGGGCTACTGAGTTTAAACGATCTAATACTTGTTCTGCCTCGTCATAGCGCTCTTTATTGACAAAACTTAAAGACAAATTATTAAGTGCACCGATATCTTCAGGAGCGTATGATAATATCTTTTTATAATCTTCAATTGCTCCATCATAATTATCTAAGTGAATGCGAGTTAACCCTCTTACTTGGTAGGCACCAACAAAATAAGGATTTCGTCTAATAACTTCATTACAGTCATCTTCTGCACCCATATAATCTTCTAAATTCAGTTTAGCTAGTGAACGATAAAAGTAAGGTAAATGCAAATATGGTTTAGCATTAATCACTTTGTTAAAATATTGAATGGCCAAGACATAATCTTCGTATTCCAACGCAAACCGTCCTACCAACATTACTCTATCGGTATTAATCTGCCCAAATAAAAGCGTGGGCAGCAACAATAACAAAGTCAATATTTTTTTTCTCATAATAATCTAAATGGTTCTATTTATTATAGTTCTGAGCAAATGTAACAAAACTTAGTATCTAAAAATTATTTCACTATTGCTTTTTTATTTTATTAGCTTGCTCTTAAGCTTAAATATGTATTGCAAGCATAGATATACCTAAACCATACAAAAAGGGATAGCTAGCAAGCTAACCATCCCTCAAATTACATTATATCAAACGCCTAAGGTTATTTACCTACACTTTTAATTTTATAGTGTGTACGAGCTGTACCCTTTACCATTTTATTCAATTTAGATCGAACCATCTGCTTTCTTAAAGGAGAAATATGATCTACAAACATAATACCATCAAGGTGATCAAATTCGTGTTGCATTACACGAGCCAAATAACCTTCAACTTTCTCTTCATGTTCAACAAAGTTTTCATCCATGTACTTTACATAGACAATATCAGGACGGGTAACATCTTCTCCAATTCCTGGAAGACTTAAACACCCCTCACCCATTGTTATATCATCACCATCAACTTCTACAATATAAGGATTAATAAATGTTTTTTGGTAATCAGCTAATTCTGGAAAGTCCTCACCCAATGGTGTTAAATCCATAACAACTAAGCGAATAGGTAGCCCTATTTGTGGTGCTGCTAAACCAATACCATCAGCATGGTGCATGGTTTCACGCATATTTTGAATCAACTCACTCAAATTTGGGTAATCAGGAGTAATATCTTTAGCAACCTCTCTTAAAACGGGTTGTCCGTATACATAAACTGGTAATATCATATCTTAATTAATAACTTTTGTATTAGTATAAACGTTTATTCTCCATATATGTTTGCAGAATTATAGTTGCACTAACCTCATCCACTAAAGCTTTATTCTGTCTAGCCTTTTTTTTAAGCCCTGCTTCTAGAATAGTACGTTGCGCTAATACCGATGTAAATCGCTCATCGACAAACTCAATTGGAGTATTTGGAAAAAGCTTACGGTAACGATTCATAAATGGTGTTATATATTGCATACTTTCAGAAGGTGAGTTGTCCATTTGCTTTGGCAAGCCAATAACAACACGCTCCACCTCTTCAGTTGCAAAGTAATTCGTCAAAAAGTCGACCAATGTATGCGTAGGAACTGTAGTTAATCCATTTGCAATGATTTGCATCGGATCTGTCACAGCAATTCCCGTACGCTTTCTACCGTAATCTATAGCTAATATTCTACTCATATAAGGGTGCAAAAGTACAACTAATAGTTTGATTTCACTTTATACAAGTATCAAAAGTTGTTTATTTTAAGTCTTTAGTATATACAATTAAGAAGCCTAAACGTATATATAACATACAATTAGGCTTCTTAACAATACTTTATAAGATGTTTCTTTTACAGCTTCACTTTTACAATTAGCTTGTGAATTTCACCATCACCAATAATAGGGGCATGTCCATCCTCAGGATAAGCTATAAAAATATCTCCTGGTTTAAGTGTCACATAAGTTTGAGGCGTATCTTCAAAAAGACCATAATCGCCATCTTCTTGATAAGGAGTTCGAACTTTAGAACATTCCGACAAAGGGCTCCATCCAATAGTTTCACAACCTTCTAATACGATGTGAATGTCAATATATTGTCGATGGATTTCAATGATTTGATCTTCTTTTTTCAAACCTTTAACCCTAGAATTATTGATAAATAAATTATCTCCATCTAACTTAAATTGCTTTTCTGTACTAGCTGAAAAATCATTTTTCTTAACAAAATCCAAAGCTGTCTTAAAAGCTGGATGTAGTACTTCAATACGTTTGCTATCTTTTAAAGTTGATAATATCATAATGTATAAATTTAATGTTTATTCCATATTGTCTGTAGTTGGACGAAGAAAGAACAACTGCAAGCACAAAGCTAATAAAACTACAACACTTAATAATGCAAAACCTAAGCCTAAACCTATATTTTCACTCATCGAACCTAAAAGTTGAGTTACATAAGCACCTGCAGCAACACCTACAAGGTTCATTATTCCATAAGCTGTAGCTCTATGTTTAGCAGAAATAAATTGGCAAAGAATAGGCATATTATTGGCATCAAACATACCAAAACCAACGCCGAACAAGATTCCGGCCAAAATAGCTGTACCACCAGTACCTAATCCTAACAATAATAAGGAAGGTATAGTTAACCCTAGACCTATTGCCCCTGTAAAAATACGACCTCTTAGATTCTTTTGGACCCATTTATCAGATAATGTACCTCCGATAATTACTCCTATAAATGATGACACTGCAATTGTTATTGTAGAAATTGGACCTGCAATAGACATATCTACTCCTAAACTTTCTTGGAATAAGGTCGGCAACCAATTTTTAGTAGCCCAACCAGGAAGACTTGGTGCTGCAAAGTAGAACAAGATAATCCAAAATGACATATTCGATAGTAATATTCCAAATACTTTAAAGAAGTCTTGAATAGATTCCATCGGACTAAAGGCTCTCTTAGATTCGACCTTTACCTGAACGTCAGGTTCCTTGTCATGAAGCAACATAATTAGCACCAATGAATAAGCTACTCCAACAACTCCAAACCAGAAGAATGTAGAGTGCCACGTTAGGTAAGCTGCAACAGTAGCACCAAAACCTCCTATGGCTTGTCCCATATACAAACCAGTCATATGAACACCAATAGCCAATGAACGAGATTTTCCAGTATGGTATTCAGCAATTAATGCTAATCCTGCAGGAATATAAAGAGCCTCGCTCACTCCCATTAGTGCTCTAAGCCAATACACTTGATTAAATGTTTCGGCAAAGCCCATCAATAAAGTTACACTCGACCAAACAAATAAACTGCCAACGATTAACCATTTCTTACTTAACTTATCAGCAATAGCCCCAGCAAATGGACTCATTAATGCATATACCCATAAGAAAACAGCCATTAAATTTCCGAAACGCTCTGCCGAACTTAGTTCAGCAATATCTAAAGACATTGAGTCACGCATTGTACTCAACATTTGTCTATCCATATAATTAAGCAAAGCCACAAACCATAGCAATGCCACTACCAACCAAGGGTAATTTTTCGTGTTTTTCATTTTAATAATAGATTAGTCTAATTTAGTATCACTCTAACAATTTCGGGAGTTCTCACTCCTGGCTTAATTTCTCCGCCTAATAGATAAAATCCATTATCAAAAGGCACAGCAATTGCTCCTGCTCGAGCTAAGTTTATGTTTTCAACAATCGGTTTCCAAGATTGTCCTACCCCATCAAATAGATAAAGGGTGGTATTGAAATTGTACCATGAAGGTGGATGCTTAAGGTACTTTAAGCTCTCTACTTTAAGGCTATCCCTAGCCATATCATCTAAATTATTACCCAGCAAGTAACCTCGTTCAATTGCAGATAAAAAAATAGGTTTGTTAACTCCACCAACGGCAAATGTTCCACCAAGTTGGGTATTAACAACAGTCGAACCACTAAGTGTAAAGTCTACTTCAGGCTCACTGCATTTATTCCAAAATCCATCTACAAGTTTTAGTGTTTCTCCAGATACCTCTGGAATATTTTCATTATCTCCGGTAAAAAACCCCGAAGAGATATAATAAACACCCCCTTCTATAAAAGAAATAGATTGAGAACGAGGCAAGACAGGAATGTCTTGCTCTCGTACCCAACCTATACTTAAGTCTAGCAAATTAAGCGTAATTTGCTGATTTGAAGGCTTTCCATCAACTACCCCACTCGTAACGATTAATTTATCACGAAGCATCGCCCCAGACATATTGTCGATACCATTTGGGAGTTTTGGTAATTTTTCTATCTTTAAATCTTCATTTTCAAACGAAAGCTTCAGAACATGCTGTAATTGATGTTCCTTATTCGATCCTCCAATAAAGTAAATTGTCTCATCACTTTGAATAGATACACCATAAGCGGCTTCTTCCGGGAGCTCTCCTATTTTCACCCAGTTAAGGATAGAATCTTTTGTACTTGATATACAAGCAGAGTATATTCCTTTATAAAACCTTTTAGCACCATCTTCAAATACAGGTGCCTCAGGGAAGTTACACCCACCTGCGAGTATAATACTACTTCCCAATCGCCCTGCATACGCACCAGAAACTCCCTGTTCATATCCTTCTTCATCATTAGGGAATCCTTCAAGCACTTCGATCAGCAGGTTTTCGAAATCATTTTGTTTTTTAGAACAAGCTGATAATACTAGAAGTAAGCAAAATAATGTATTGAATAATAATAAAAGGCGTTTCATAGTGTGTTGATTTTGATGTGGGAAAGATTAGTCTTTAAATAATTCTTTCAATTTAACAGTTTGGAAAGTCATGTGAGCCACACTACTTTCATATAAAATGCCTACAGTCTCTTTATCAACCATTGATAGACAGCTGTATCCCCAACCGTGATCTTCATCTATAAGAATTTGATGATCTTCACTCCATGTATAACCACCATCAAGACTTAATTTGATAGTAATATTATTTCTACCTTGAGTTGTATCCGGATTAGAGAAAATAAGTATGTCTTTACCCAATACATTATCTTTGGCCTCAACAGAAATAATACTTGCCATACATACAGGTTCACGCAATGCTGTTCTAGAAGATTCATGCTCTAACCATGTTTCACCTAGATCTTTAGTAGTATAAACAGCTCTACTTCCACCACGGTTATCGCGCATATTCAACATAAGAACACCTGGCTCAACTTCTACAACTTGAGCTTCAGTCGTGTTTGTTCTAGCATGATTATGAATGTGCCAAGTTTCACCTCTATCTTTACTATACATAATACCTGCATTAGGGATACGATTAGCAGCGATGTATTGAATTGGGAAAACCAATGTACCATCTTGCATTGTTATACCTCTACCAGGACCTTGTAATAAGAAATACCAAGAAGGATCTTTTACTTGATCAGTAATATTAATTGGTTCAGACCATGTTTTACCATCATCTTCACTTTTTGACAATACTAATTGTGCAGTATGATTAATATCCATTCCTGGATGTGAACTCCACCAAGCACGTTGATTACCCATTCCGTGAGTCCAAGCAGCCACTACCCAAATTGTATTTGTTTTAGTGTCCACTAAGATTGAAGGGTCACCTACTCCATTTTGAGCTTTTGGCAAACCGCCTGTTTCTCCAAATGACAAAGGTAAACGCATTTTTTCCCATGTAGCACCACCATCAGTACTTCTACTTAAACCAACGTCTACATATTCTTGCAAGTCAACACTACTATTGTAACGAACATCATAAACACCTAATAAAGTACCTTTATTTGATGTTACTAAACCTGGAATACGAAATGCCGCAGCATCATCATCACCTGCTTTTCTTACTCCACGCCCCGTTCTATGAACAATATTTGCTATCGACTTAGATTTTAAATCTGCAGATTGACCATCTAGAATAACTTCTTTAATGTTTGTTTCAAAAGTAGAAGCCAAAGTAGCTTTAGAAGACATCTTCACACTCACCCAAAAGAAGTTAATACCAGGGAACAAATTTTGATTTGCTTCAAGTTTAATTTCGTTTCTCTTGGCTGGTTGTTTACTTAACAAAATAGAATATGAAGGAATTGCTTTTACCGTATTGTTACGTGCATGAGATGAAATATATTGCACAGGTGCCATTCTTTCTTTACTATAATCTTGTCTTGCTTCAGTTCCACCATAAAATAACTTAACCGATTCAATATCTTTTAAGTTTACATTACCAGTAAGCTCAAGCGTAAGCTCATTCATTTTTTTAGATGATTCTGCATCAATTCGAATCAGGTATAAAATATTATCTTCCCTCTCTAATAGAAGAGGAATTCGAGTCTCCTTGAC
Source organism: Bacteroides sp. (assembly GCA_030151635.1). Taxonomy (GTDB): domain Bacteria; phylum Bacteroidota; class Bacteroidia; order Bacteroidales; family Bacteroidaceae; genus Bacteroides_E. Next base: position 30,808 of record JASLDF010000096.1, read on the forward strand.
TTCAACTATATCTTGTGCACTAACTCCAAACACTCCAACTAGGAGTGAGCATAATAACGTAAATGCTATTCGTTTCATAAACTATTTTTTATAATGTTTAAAATAATAAATCTCAATTTTTAAGATTCCATTTTTTCTAAAATTTCACTACAAAGAATATATCCCATAATCATCATTCGAGGAATATGGAATGGTCCTTTAAACAAGTTCCCCTTTGCAGGTTGCGCAACAGTACCATCACGATGTAAATACCCGTACCATTCACCAAACTCATCATCAGCAAAATGTTCGTATGTCCAGTCGCTAATCTGCTTGTGCTTTTCAAGATACTTTTCATCCCCTGTAGCAAGGAATCCATATAATGTAGCAATAACAGCTTCAGTTTGAGGCCACCAGAATTTCATATCTTGTGCATAATCTTGACAAGGTAAATTCTTACAGTCCCTAAAGTTAATAATACCGCCGTATTGTTCATCCCAACCCCACTTCCATGACCAGTTAAAGATCATTAAAGCTTTATCGGTTAATTCTTTATCCCAATTACGATATTTAGCTTCTTCTAAAATAAACCAAGCTGTTTCAATACAATGACCTGGATTGATAAGACGTCCTGCATTTGTATCAATAAACTCACCATTAGGACCTACACTCTCTAAAAGAGCTTCAAATTCTGGGTGAATAAACTTCGTCAACAACTGGTTTAAAGACTCATCTATTTGTTTATCTATTGATTCATCTTGAATAACTTTACGAACTCGAGAAGCCGTATTAATCAAAATCATAATAATAGAATGCCCCAATTGCTGTACTGAAGGTTCATATTTATTGGGTAAAACACCAGGGGTATTAATAAAACCTAATGTACGCTTAAACAAATCTAGAGCTTTCTTCGCATATTCTTCACTACCGGTTGCTAATGCATATTCTGCATAAGCAATAATGGCAAAGCATTCAGAGAAAACATATCTACGTTTTCTCAAAGGCACTCCTTCTCTAGTCACTTCAAAATACATACGACCATCCTCTTTATCAAAACAATGATCATCAATAAAATCTAACGTAGACTTAGCGGCTTCTAACCACTCTTCATTTTTAGATATATTATTGTATGCAAAAGCTGCCGTAAAAGCAAAACGACCTTGAAACCACACAGATTTTGTTGTATCCATCAGCTTGCCATCTCTATCTAGGCAAGTTAATATTCCACCAAATTCTTTGTCCAATCCGTTATTAATCCAGAAAGGCATTATATTATTTTCTAAATCTTCTTTGTATTTATTCTTCCAAAGACTTAGATATTTTTTTTGTTCCATAACAAGACTTAGAATTTATTACAACGCTCAAAGAAAGAAATATCTTCTAAATCTTTTTTAAGTGCAGCTTCTTCTGCATCTGTTAAAGATTGGAATGGAGTACGGTTAGGTCCTAAATCTAATCCAATCAATTTCATAATTCGTTTACCACCAACGATATTACCACGGTATTTACAAATCACATTAATAACAACTTGTGAATAGTTTTGAAGTTCTCTAGCTTTTTCAAGATCACCTGCTTCCCAAGCTTCGATAATACCAACAAGATTAATTCCATTGTAGTTAGTTGTACCACCAATACCGCCTTGAGCACCACCCATTGCTAAACAAGGAAGGATAGTTTCGTCTTGACCATGAAGCATATCAAATTTACCATCTTTATATAAACGACATTGATTATATTCATAAAGGCTCTCAAAAGTATATTTAATACCCGCAAAGTTAGGAATTCTACCTTCAACAGCTTTAAGAAGTTCAATCATTGGTAAGAACACACCATTAAATGCTGGAATATGGTAAAAGTAGAATGGTAATTTTGGAGCTCCTGCTGCGATTTCTTCACAGTATTTCACTAGCTCTTCAATGCGACCTACTTTTGGGAATGGACTAGCCATAGCACCAATTCCATAAGCACCAATTTTCTGAGCGTGCTCTGCAAGTCTAAAACTTTCTTTCACACAAGTGCTACCAACGTGTACAATTACTTTAAAACCTTTAGGAGCAACAGCCATCCAACGTTCTGCAATTTGCTTACGTTCATCTTCTGATAGCAGGTAACCTTCACCAGACGATCCATTGATAAATACACCTTGAATTTTATTTTTAACCAATAGTTGTGCATACTTTTCAATTGGTTCAAGATTTACTTCTCCATTAGCGTGGAATGGAGTAAATGGGGCGTTAATCAGTCCTTTAATTTTTTCAAACATAATGATGTAAATTAAATATTTGTAATATTTTAGATTTAAATATTGGCTTTAAACGAATGTATCATCCAAGTCATTTTAAACAAAGATATAGTATTATTTATAATAAAGGCTTAATATACTAAATATTTTTAGTAATCAGATACCTTTTACTAAATTAATATGAATTCAAAGCCGAGTATTTACGCAAAATAAAATAAAAATGCAAGAAATTTGCATATAATAACAAATAACATTGGATATAATTTCCAAGTAATTGGTTTATTGCATATATTTGTTTGTAAACATTATTAAATGAATTTAAAATGAGGCATAAACTGTTAGAGCAGATAGAGAAGGGATCAAAAAGTGCCCTCATGAAGAAAAGAATCATTTCTTATTACATTTACAATGGCAGTTCAACTATTACTGAATTAGCCAAAGAACTGGATCTTAGTATTCCAACTGTGACAAAGTTTATTACAGACATGAGTGAAGATGGTTTTATTCATGACTATGGTAAGCTGGAAACTGCAGGTGGTAGGCACCCTAGTTTATATGGATTAAATCCGGATTCTGGGTATTTTTTAGGGGTCGAAGTGTCGAACCAAATTATTAACATTGGCCTAATAAACTTCAAAGGTGACATTGTCGAAATGAAGATGGACTTGATGTATGATTTTAAGAATACACAAACCTCCATGGACAATCTTTGTAAACTCATTTTAGATTTTATCAATTCTCTTACCATAGATAAGAATAACATCCTTAATATAAACATCAATATATCTGGACGTGTAAATCCGGAATCAGGATACAGCTATAGTAATTACAATTTTGAAGAAAGACCTGTAGCAGAAACCTTATCAGATAAATTGGGATATAAAGTGACCATTGATAACGATACTCGAGCAATGGCCTTCGGGGAGTTTATGCAAGGAATGGTGAAAGGTGAGAAAGATATCATTTTTGTTAATATAAGCTGGGGAGTTGGAATTGGTATCATTATAGACGGTAAGATTTATGTTGGTAAATCTGGATTTGCTGGAGAATTCGGACACGTCAATGTCTATAATAACGAAATTCTTTGTCACTGTGGAAAGAAAGGATGCCTTGAAACTGAAGCTTCGGGACGTGCTTTTCAACGCATATTACTCGAGAGAATAAGCAACGGAGAAACTTCAATACTATCGGAAAAAGTAAAGAATAATGAAGAGATATCACTAGAAGATATTATTGATGCTACACTACATGAAGATATGCTATGCATTGAGATTGTAGAAGAAATAGGTGAAAAACTAGGGAAACAAGTAGCTGGATTAATTAATATTTTCAATCCTGAATTGGTTATAATTGGAGGAACATTATCACTTACTGGAGATTATATTACCCAACCAATAAAGACTGCTGTACGTAAATATTCATTGAATTTGGTCAATAAAGATTCTAAGATTAAAACATCTAAACTTCAAGATAAAGCAGGTGTCGTAGGGTCTTGCATGATGGCTAGAAGCAAACTATTCGAAGTAAATGTCTAATTAAAATAGAAATACATCAAATATAAAAGCTCCAGAGTAACTTTCTCTGGAGCTTTTATATTTCGATAAGTTAAAACGACATAACCATAAATATAGGGCATCACTTTAAAAACAAGTATTTCTTACTATCTTTGCTCGATAAACCTGAAAACAGAGATCTATGTCATCTTTCTTTAAAAGAAAAAAAACAGTTTTTATATCCCTATTAATATTCCTATTAATATTAGGAGCCTCTGGGTATGCATTTTTACATTTCTTCTTTGAAGCACCTATCTTAAAACACAACAAAGACCAAGTTATTTTTATTGATGCAAACGACAATATAGACTCTGTCTATGTTAAACTAGAACACGCATTAAATCAACCCATTCCTAAAGGCTTTAAAGTGCTAGTCAACAATAAAGAATATGCAAATCATATAAAAGCTGGAAAATACAAAATTACCACCAATGATACGAATAAAAGCCTTTTTACCAAACTATGGAAAGGATATGAGACACCAACACGATTGGTCTTTAACAACATACGTACGAAAGAACAGTTAGCAGGTAAATTATCAAAACAGATACAATTAGATTCTCTCGAAATAATTACAGCGTTCAATGACACATCCCTATTGAGTCAATATGGTTATACTCCAGAAACCATAACTGCACTTTTCATACCTAATACATATGAAGTATATTGGGCTACATCTATGAAAGATTTAATTCAAAGATTTAAGCGTGAGCACGCTGTTTTCTGGAATATTGATCGGTTGAACAAAGCTGATAGTATAGGATTCACACCACTAGAAATTAGCATTATTGCATCTATCGTAGAAGAAGAAACAAGCATTGCAGATGAAAAGCCAATAGTTGCAGGTCTTTATATAAATAGAGTTAAACAAGGAATTCCACTACAAGCCGACCCAACTCTTAAATTTGCTTTAAATAACTTCACAATAAAACGATTATTAGATGTTGACAAGAAAGTTGACTCACCATACAACACATATATGAATTCTGGATTACCCCCTGGACCTATTCGAATTCCCTCAATTGAAGGAATTGAAAGCGTACTTAATTTCGAACAACATAATTACTTATATATGTGTGCAAAAGAAGATTTCTCAGGGAGACATAATTTTGCAACAAATCTGAGAGATCACAACAACAACTCAATTCGCTATCGAAAAGAGTTAAACAGAAGAAGAATATATAGATAAAGAGATATGGAGTTATTAAAACAGAGAATTTTACAAGATGGAAAATGCTTCGATGGAGGCATCTTAAAAGTAGATGGTTTTATTAATCATCAAATGGACCCAATACTAATGAAATCAATTGGTGTCGAGTTTGTCCGTTTATTCGCTTCATCTAACGTCAATAAAATAATGACTATTGAAGCTAGTGGTATTGCACCAGCCATTATGACTGGATATTTACTTAACCTCCCGGTTATATTTGCTAAAAAGAAAACCCCAAAGACTATGGAGGATTTCCTAACAACGAAAGTTCGCTCTTTTACTAAAGATAGAGAATATGACATTATCATGAGTAAAGAATACCTTACTCCTGATGACAACATTCTTTTTATCGATGATTTCCTAGCCAATGGAAATGCTGCTGTAGGAGTAATCGATTTAGTAAAACAAGCTGGAGCCAATCTAGTTGGTATGGGCTTCATTATTGAGAAGGAGTTTCAAAATGGACGAAAAAGATTAGAAGAGCTAAATGTTAGGGTTGAGTCATTAGCCATTATTGAAAGTTTATCAAACTGCGAAATAAAATTAAAGTAATATTTTTCAGAATATGAAGAAGTTAACAAATCCTTGGCAAGGATTAGAAGGCTACTATTGTTTTGGTTGTGCCCCTGATAATCCTGCGGGTGTAAAAATGGAGTTTTATGAAGATGGAGATGAGATTGTCAGCTTATGGGAGCCTAAGCCCGAATATCAAGGCTGGTTAAACACCCTACACGGGGGTATTCAAGCAGTACTATTTGATGAAATCTGTGCTTGGGTTATCATCAGAAAAAAGCAGACTACAGGGGTAACTTTTAAGATGGAAACAAAGTACATCAAATCTGTTAGCACGACAGATAAAGTTATCACACTTCGTGCGCGTATAACAAATGAAAAAAGAAACGTAGTTTTCATATCGGCAGAACTATATAATCAAGATAACGAAATTTGCTCCCAAGCAACTTGTACTTACTTTACAGTATCACAAGAACAAGCTAAAGAAGAATTTTTCTTTTCATCATGCGACACCATTGATGAATAATCATAAAACAAAGCCTCCTTATACTAGTATAAGGAGGCTTTGTTTTATATTAAAAAGACTTCTTAAAGCAAATCAACCTCATCTAACCAAACAGAAGCAACAACATCACTTGGCATAATCCAACCACCACGAGGGCTCAGAGAAATACCTGTTACATTTGGTCCATCTGGAGAACAAGAACGCTTAAATTGTTGCATAAAGAATCTATGATAAAATGTTTTCAGCCACTTTTTAATCACAAACTCTTCATAATCTAAGCCAAATACCAATTTAGCTCTTTCATAAATTACTGTAGGAGTAAAGCCATATTTCATCATATAGAAGATAAAGAAATCATGAAGTTCATATGGTCCAACTAAGTCCTCTGTTTTTTGTTGAATTATTCCTAAATCAGAAGTCGGTGTAAGCTCTGGGCTAATAGGAGTATCTAATATATCCAACAGAGTTTTAGATAATATTTCACTAATATCAGTCTTTGCAATGGCTCGAACCAAGTACTGTACTAAAGTCTTAGGAATACTAGCGTTTACTCCATACATAGACATATGGTCGCCATTATACGTAGCCCATCCTAAAGCTAATTCCGATAAATCTCCAGTACCTATCACTAAAGCATTGTGCTTGTTGGCATAATCCATCAGAATTTGAGTTCTTTCGCGTGCTTGACTATTTTCGAATGTAACATCATGAGTATTTAAGTCGTGATTAATATCTTTAAAATGCTGAATACAAGCATCCTTTATACTAATTTCTTCAATGGTAATCCCCATTTGTTCCATTAGAACATCAGCATTATTTTTTGTTCTACCAGACGTTCCAAAACCTGGCATAGTTATTCCTATGATATTTTTACGAGGAAGTTTCATTAAATCTATAGCTCTCATACAAACCAACAAAGCCAAAGTAGAATCCAATCCCCCTGAAACACCCAAAACAACCTTATTTCCACGAATATGTTTTAGTCTCTTCACTAAACCTATAGCCTGTATAGACAAAGCATCACTTGCAAATGATAAATCAGTAACATGAGCAGGAACAAAAGGATTTCTATCTAACGTCCTAAACAGCGATGTTAAGTTTGGAATTTCTATTCCTGCGATTTCATCGATATCAGAACTACAGTTTTGGGTATAATCTTTTCCCATTCCATTCATTCGAATAGAATGTTTCACAGCAATATCAAGTTCCGAAATCAATAACTGTCCTTCTAAATCATCCAACTCAGACTCAGCAAGTATTATTCCGTCATCAATTATAGCACTTTTTGTAACAAACACATCGTCTGTTGTTGATTCACCATAACCTGGTGCAGAATATAAAAAGGCTGTATTGTATTGCTCTGAATAAACTTGTAAAGCATTTAATACCTTAGCCGACTTACCTACAATCTCACTTTGTGCAGACAGTAAAACTATAAAATCATCTGTCTCTATAATTGAATGTGGGGCATTCGAAAGTAAATCTTCTGCAAACCTCACAGTAAAAGTACTCTCCCCTAATTTTAAATGAAGAGATGTAGACAACATGACTTCATCTTGATCATTAACATCTAAATAATCAAGAATTTCTTTAGTAACTACAGAAAAGTAACGATTAATACCTGCAGATTTTTTTGGCACAATACCATAAATTTGTCCCTGCCCAAAAACTACAGCCGCATTAATAACTTGCCCCTTAGCTTTCAAAGGAAGCCCCACTACCGATACAATATTTAAGTCTTTGGTCTGACTAATTAAATGCATTAATGCAGCTTTGCTCCGTTTCAACAATGTTTCGTCGGCATATAAATCCCCACAAGAACACGAAGAAATACTCAGTTCTGGAAACGCAATGAGCGATACTTGCTGTTCATTCGCTTCACGCATCATTTCACCTATAAACTGTGCATTCTCAAAACATGATGCAACTTTAACATTGGGTACACCAACGGCTACACGTAAAAAACCATTCATATTCTTTATTATTTATGTCTTGTAAAATAATATCATTTTCAAGATATCATCCTATACAAATGTAATTATTTTTCTGCTCTATTGTGAAAATTAATTAATCAAAACATTTGGAATATGAAATGTGAATATTTATATTTGTATTAGAATTAAAAATGTAATCATTACAATTCTATTAAAAACTGTAAAATTGAAAGCATTAGAAAAACTAAGAGAATTTGAGATTAAGCCTTCCATGCAACGTATTGCAATCATGGAATTTCTTATTGATAACCGCATTCATCCCAGTGTTGAAGATATTTACAATGGGTTGTCAGACAGTATGCCTACTCTATCCAAAACAACAGTGTACAATACACTAAAGTTATTTGAGGAGCATAGAGCTATTATCTCTTTAACTATCGATGAAAAAAACGTATGCTACGACATTGATACAAAACCTCATGCTCATTTTATTTGTAAGAATTGTAGTCACGTAGAAGATTTCGATATTCCCGTTATGAGCGAAAAAGATAACACTAAAATGGCTGGCAATCTTATAACAGAAGCTCATTTCTATTACAAAGGAATATGCAAACATTGTTTACAAACCCAAAAGGTAATTATAAATAACAATTAAGTTTAAAAGAAATGAAAAAATTCAGATGTACAGTATGTGGTTACATCCACGAAGGTGATGCAGCACCAGAGAAATGTCCACTTTGTAAAGCTCCAGCAAGTAAATTTGTTGAAGTTGTTGAAACAGCAGGCGCATTAACTTTCGCTGACGAGCACGTTCTTGGCGTTGCTAAAGGTTGCGACGAAGAAATGATCAAAGATCTTAATGCACACTTCAACGGAGAATGTACTGAAGTAGGTATGTACCTAGCTATGAGCCGCCAAGCAGACCGCGAAGGTTATCCAGAAATTGCAGAAGCATTCAAACGCTATGCATGGGAAGAAGCAGAACACGCTTCAAGATTCGCAGAGCTATTAGGAGATGTAGTTTGGGATACTAAAACAAACTTAAAAATGCGTAAAGACGCAGAGCAAGGTGCTTGCGAAGACAAAAAACGTATCGCAACACGTGCAAAACAATTAAACCTAGACGCTATTCACGATACAGTTCATGAAATGTGTAAAGATGAAGCTCGTCACGGTAAAGGATTTGAAGGATTATACAATCGTTATTTTGGCGATAAGTAAATTTTGGTCTCAATGTAAAAAAGAGGTGCTAGTGAGCACCTCTTTTATACCTATATACTTTACCCATAAAATAATAACTCCTTGTACTACTGTTAATAATGTAAGCCTATTCGCAAATCTGCATGAATTCAATCAACACCTCCACTCCACTTCCGAAAATTAAAAACTACGAATTAGTAAACTACTCCAAAATGGAGTATACAAAAAACACCTAGTGAGAATTAAAGACAGAAAAAAGGTGATGAAATAAACACTTCACCACCTTAATATTTAAGCTATTTGCCTACTATTTTTCTTTATTATTCAATAAGAATTCTTCGATTGTTTTCTTATAAGTATCCTTATCAGCAGCACCTGGGAATAGTCTTGGAACACCATCCTTAGGAATAAATACTAATAAAGGAATACTAGTAACGTTAAACAATTGCGCTAATTCGCGTTCTTTATCAACATTTACTTTGTAAAAAGAAACTTTGCCGTCATATTCAATTGCTAAATCCTTCAATATAGGAGCAATCATACGACAAGGTCCACACCAATCTGCATATAAATCTATTATGGCTGGTTTATCGCCTGCAAAAATCCACTCTTGGCTCTTTTCATAGTCGAATACTTCTTTTTTAAAAGTATCTAAAGTCATTGGAATGACTTTATCTTCCTTCTTCTCTATTGCCTCAACCGAAGCTACTTCTGCTGGCTTACTTATTGTTGTAAAAGCAAATCCTGTGATTGCCAATACAAAAATACCAAACCCTAATAAATTTTTTCTCATATCAATAATTTTGTTTTTTACATTAGTAATAATTCTCTAGCATTGCAGACAATTCCTTTTCAGCAATTACGCCAGAATGACGCCACATAGCTTGGCCACTTTTAAAAATAATAAATGTGGGTACCGTTTGAATTCGGTATTCTCCAGCTAAATCTTCATTGGCATCAACGTCAATCTTCATAACAACAGCTTTACTGCCTACTTTGTTTTTGACATTTTCTACTACTGGCCCCATTGCTTGACAAGGACCACACCATTCTGCTGAAAATTGAGCTAGTGTTGGTGCACCTGATAGAATTTGTTCTTTTAAATTTTTCATCTCTACTTGTATAATATTACTTACTTAACTTCTTTATTAATTGTAAAGTATAAAACGCAAGATGAAAAAGTTTGTTCATTAACAAAATCCTATAGTCTCACAAATCTAATCAAGAATTGTTAATTCGTCAATGATTCGTGTAGCACCTGCAAATTTATCAATAATGAATAAAACATAGCGTATATCTACACAAGCAGCACGTTGTGATGCTGGTCTAAAAGCAATATCTCCTGTTAATCCTTCGTA
>JASLDF010000108.1 GCA_030151635.1 Bacteroides sp.
AAAAAAAGGAACCATACATAGTATGATTCCTTAATAGTTGCGGGAGCCTGACTCGAACAGACGACCTTTGGGTTATGAGCCCAACGAGCTACCAACTGCTCCATCCCGCGATATTGTGAGTGCAAATATAGGGGGTTTGTACTGCCCGTCCAAATAATATGAGGGTTATTTTTAATATATTTATTAAGTCGCTTATAACTAGCTTGTTTCATTTTAACGATAAAATTGCTGAAACTCAAAAAATGAGTTCTTTTAGATTTTCTAACTATCCATTATTTGCTAGCTTCTGATAAATAGCTTAATTTTACACACCTTCATCAAGATTGTGCAATAATGACTAATATGGGTATTTCCAAAACAAAAGATCGAATTGTTGATGTTGCTAGACAACTGTTTGCACGTGATGGTATAGAGAATACTACCATGAACGATATCGCGTTGGCTTCTAAAAAAGGAAGACGAACGCTTTATACCTATTTTAAAAATAAGGATGAGGTTTATATGGCGGTTGTGAAAAGTGAATTAGATAATTTACTTGATCACTTGATTGAAGTTTCTAAGAAGGACATCTCTCCTGATGAAAAATTACTTGAAATAGTTTTACGACGTTTGGAGGCTATTAAAGAAGTTGTGTTTCGTAATGGAACGCTTCGTGCCAATTTCTTTAGAGATATTTGGAAAGTTGAACAAGTTCGTAAGAAATTTGATCGCAAAGAGATTTCTTTGCTAAAAACTATAATCCAAGAAGGTGCAGATAAGGGTGTCTTTGAAATTGATGATGTCGAGATGACTGCTGGTATAGTCCACTACTGTTTAAGGGGAATTGAAGTACCATTTATACGTGGGCAGATTGGAGCTAATGTCGATCCTGCTTGTCGCCATGAATACATTGCTAATATTGTATTTGGGGGATTACGAAGATCGAATCAAAATATAAATAAATAATAAAACAGATAATTATGGGATTATTAAACGGTAAAAATGCACTTATAACAGGTGCTGCACGAGGTATTGGTAAAGCAATTGCTTTAAAATATGCTTCAGAAGGAGCTAACGTTGCTTTTACAGATTTGAAAATTGATGAAACTGCAGAAGCTACAATTAAAGAGCTAGAAGCATTTGGTGTTAAAGCGAAAGGTTATGCTTCAAATGCTGCCGATTTCAACGATACAGCAGCTGTTGTTGCTAAAGTCAAAGAAGATTTCGGCTCTATTGATATTCTTGTAAATAATGCGGGTATCACAAGAGATGGTTTAATGATGCGTATGACAGAACAACAGTGGGATATGGTTATCAATGTAAACTTAAAGTCTGCATTTAACTTTATTCACGCTTGTACTCCTATAATGATGCGCCAACGTACAGGTAGCATTATTAATATGGCTTCTGTTGTTGGTGTATCTGGTAATGCAGGTCAATGTAACTATTCTGCATCTAAAGCAGGTATGATTGGTCTTGCTAAATCTATTGCTAAGGAAATTGGTTCAAGAGGTATCAGAGCAAATGCTATTGCTCCAGGATTTATCTTGACAGAGATGACCGATGTTCTTCCTGAAGATGTGAAGAAACAATGGGCAGAACAAATTCCTTTAAGAAGAGGTGGTACACCAGAAGATGTAGCTAACGTTGCTACTTTCTTGGCTTCAGATTTATCTTCATACGTAACCGGACAAGTGATCCACTGTTGTGGTGGTATGAATATGTAATATGGAAGTACTTTTCGAAGATAACCATATCATTGTAGTAAGTAAATCAAGCTCAGAAATAGTTCAGGGAGATAAGACTGGTGATAAACCTTTGTCTGAAACCGTAAAAGATTATATCAAAGAGAAGCATAATAAACCTGGAAATGTATTTTTAGGGGTTGTACATCGATTAGATAGACCCGTTAGTGGTATTGTGTTATTTGCTAAGACTAGTAAGGCTTTGTCACGCTTGAATGAAATGTTTCGTGAGGGACAAGTCAACAAAAAGTATTGGGCTATTGTCAAAAATAGACCTGCTACCCCTGTAGGTAAATTAACTCACTATCTAATTAAAAATGAAAAGCAAAATAAAAGCTACGCCTATGCCCAGCCTAAGGCCAATGGTAAAAAGGCTGAATTAGAGTATCGTGAAATTGCTTCTTCTGATAATTATTTTATTCTTGAGGTAAATCTTTTAACAGGTCGACATCATCAAATTAGAACACAATTATCTAAAATGGGATGTTGCATCAAAGGAGATTTAAAGTATGGTGCTCCTAGATCTAACCCTAATGGCAGCATTAGTTTACATGCTCGTTTTCTATCATTCGTTCATCCAGTAACAAAAGAAGAAGTGTCTTTTGAAGCTCCTTGTCCGAATGACGATATTTGGGATACATTTGACTTTTACAATTGATATTATACTATAATAAGAATGTCCGACTAATTTTAGTCGGACATTCTTTTTTCTATCAATTACAATTCAATATCGTATAGCTTTAACTTATTGTAAAGCGTTTTTCTGTCTATCTTCAATAATTTAGCTGCTTGACTTTTATTGTTGTTAGTGATTTGTAAAGCTGCTAATATTTTCTGTTTTTCATTTTGCTCATCGAACAACTCTATGGAATGCGGAGCCATTAGAGGTTGATTTATTGCTTCCGAGGAATTAGCTTTATTATCAATTAAGTCTGATTGAAAATCAATCAATTCTATTTGGGAGCTTTGGGATAATAGAGTTGCTTTGCGAATTGTATTCTTAAGTTGTCTAATATTTCCTGGCCATGAATAGTTTTTTAAGGCTGATAGTGCTTCTTCACTAAATGACTCAATTGATTTCCCCAATTCTTTGTTGGCTTGCTTAAGGAAGAAATCAGCAAAAAGAAGGATGTCGTCAGCTCTTTCATTAAGGTTAGGAACACGTATTGTAAACTCGTTTACACGGTGGTATAAATCTTCTCTAAAACTACCGTCAGCAATAGCTGCACTTAAGTCCTCATTCGTAGCCGCAATTAAACGAATATCTACCTGTATGGCTTCATTGCTACCAATAGGGCGAATGATACGTTCCTGCAAAGCCCGTAATAATTGTATTTGAGTGTTATAATTTAGATTTCCAATCTCATCTAGGAAGATGGTGCCACCATTTGCAGCAATAAATGCACCTTGTTTATCTTCCAACGCTCCTGTAAATGCACCTTTTACATGACCAAAAAACTCAGAAGCAGCAAGGTCTTTGGGAATTGCACCACAGTCAATGGCAACGAAAGCTTTGTTTGCCCTGCTACTTAAGTTGTGTATACTTTGTGCAATGTGTTCTTTTCCTGTGCCACTAGCACCTTGTATAAGAACAGACATATTTGTAGGAGATACTAACTTTACAAACTTATATAGTTGTTGTGCAGCAGGGCTATTTCCTTCAATGTAGTCGTCATGTTGGGTGGATGCTAGTATTTTTTTGTCTTCAACATTCTCTTTTCTACCTCCAGAAATTGCTTCATCAATTTTCTTAAGCAAATCTTCGGGGTGAAATGGTTTAGCGATGTAATCAAGGGCTCCTAATTTCATAGCACGCACGGCCGACTGTATATCAGCATAGCTAGTCATAATGATTAGAGGTATTTGACTATCCATTCTGTTAATCCATTCCAAAAGATCTACTCCTTCAGAATCGGGAAGTCGCATATCAGATAAAATTAAATGATAGCTATTCTTTTTTATATTTTGTTTAGCGTCTGCTATTGAACTAACGCAAGTTACACTGAACTTGTGTTTCGTTAGCCACTTCTGTAGCATTAAGCTAAAGGTGATGTCATCTTCAACAATTAATATTGATTTCATACTCGTTTATAGAATAGTTACTTAGTATTACAAAGTTAGTTGCTTTTTCTCAAGACTCCCACTTTATAAAGATTATTTAAGTGATACCAATATGGTTGTTTTTGCCTAGATTCTAGATTATAGCTTTAAAAAACTCAAATAAGGGCACTTTACTAAAGGTTTATATCTCATTAAATTGTAAATTTGCAACACTTAAAAATACATCTATGAGAAAACTAAATTTTGTGCCCTTACTATTGGGCTTATTTATATTGATGAATTCAAGTTGTGGTACTAATAAAGCTAAAAATATGCAAGACGTTAAAGTAAAAATAGAAACAACAATGGGTGATGTAGTTATTAAACTATATCAAGATACTCCTGCTCACAGAGATAACTTTGTAAAATTAGTAAATGATAAAACATACGAAGGAACACTTTTCCACCGTGTTATTAAAGATTTTATGATTCAAGCTGGTGATCCAGATTCTAAAACTGCTAAGAAAGGTCAGTCTTTAGGCTCAGGAGATTTAGGTTATACTTTGCCTGCCGAGTTTGATTACCCTAAGTATTTCCACAAGAAAGGTGCTCTTTCTGCTGCTCGTACAGCCGACCAAGTAAATCCAGAAAAACGTTCTTCAGGCTGCCAATTCTATATTGTGACTGGTACTGTTTATACGCAAGAAGGTTTATTAGAATATCAAGAACAAATGAATGGTGCTAAAATGAATGAAGCATTTAATTCATTGGTTCAAAAACATATGAAAGAAATTTATAAGCTTCGTAAAGCAAATGACGAGGATGCTTTAATGGAACTTCAAGAAAATCTAATAGCTCAAGCTGAAGAAATGACTGCAGGTATGCCCGATTTTGAATTTACTCCAGAGCAAGTAGAAGCTTATACAACTATTGGTGGTACTCCTCATTTAGATAATCAATATACTGTTTTTGGAGAAGTACTTGAAGGTCTTGATATCGTTGATAAAATTCAATTGGTTAAAACAGATCGTAGTGACAGACCTAATGAAGATGTGAAAATCGTTAAAATGACGCTTCTAGACTAATCTATGTTAGCTATTAATAAAAGAACTTTATCCAATGGACTTCGCATAGTACATTTGGAAGATAAGGCTACCCAAATGGTAGCCTTAAATCTATTGTATAATGTAGGTGCTAAAGACGAGAATCCAAACCGAACTGGTTTTGCTCATCTTTTTGAACATCTAATGTTTAGTGGGTCTCAAAATATTCCAAATTATGATTTACCTCTTCAAAATGCAGGAGGGGAGAATAATGCCTGGACCAACAATGACCTAACTAATTTCTACTTAACTATTCCTCATCAAAATGTGGAAATAGGCTTTTGGTTAGAGTCTGATCGTTTAAATGCATTGTCTTTAGATGAGCGTAAAATTGAGATTCAGAAAGGAGTTGTCTGTGAAGAGTTCAAACAACGTAACTTAAATCAGCCTTATGGTGATGTAGGGCACCTGATTCGTGAAATGGCATACAAGAAGCATCCTTACCAATGGCCTACGATTGGTAAAGAATTAAATCACATTCAAGAAGCTTCTGTTGATGATGTTAGAGAGTTTTACAATCAATACTACAATCCAAATAACCTAATCTTAGCTGTCACTGGACACATCACGTTTCAGAAGACCGTAGAACTTGCAGAGAAGTGGTTCGGAGGAATCACAAAGCAAACTATTTCTCACAGAAATTTACCAGTGGAACCTAAGCAAGTTGAAGTTCGCAGACAAGAAGTGGAGCGCGATGTTCCTGTCGATTCTTTATTTATGGCATTTCACATGTGTGAACGTAAGAATCAAGACTATTATGCTTTTGATATTTTATCTGATATTTTAAGTAACGGCTCATCTAGTCGATTTCATCAGAAGTTAATTTTAGAAGATAAAACTTTTACATCTGTTGATGCCTATATTTCAGGTTCTATTGAAGCTGGCTTATTTCAAATTTATGGTAAACCTTATCCAGGCGTTAGCCTTGAAGAGGCTGAAGCTGCGATATGGAGAGAATTAGAAATTGTGAAAAAAGAGTTAGTCGATGCAGTTGAACTTGAGAAAGTGAAAAACAAATTTGAATCGAATTATATTTTTAATCACATTAATTATTTAAATGTGGCTACGAATCTAGCTTGGTTTGAGCTATTAGGCGATGCACATGATATTGACAACGAAGTAAGTAATTATAAATCAACTACTGCCGAACATCTAGTAAGAGTTGCGGAAGAAGCATTTGTTCCAGAAAACTGCTCGATATTATATTATAGAAAAAAAGAAAAATAAGGTATTATTATAATGGAAAATTTAAAAATAAAAGATCACTATAAACCACTTTTATACTTAGGAATACCGATTATTATCGGTCAACTCGGAATTATTGTATTGGGGTTTGCTGATACGTTGATGATTTCATGGCATAGTAAGGTAGAACTTTCGGCTGTTGGATTTGTAAATAACGTATTTAACCTTCCAATTATCTTTGGAACTGGTTTTAGTTATGGGCTAACACCAGTAGTTGGTAAATTGTTTGGACAGAAAAAATTTGGTGAAATTGGTAGCTCTTTGAAAGCGAGTCTTGTT
Organism: Bacteroides sp.; assembly: GCA_030151635.1. Taxonomy (GTDB): domain Bacteria; phylum Bacteroidota; class Bacteroidia; order Bacteroidales; family Bacteroidaceae; genus Bacteroides_E. The sequence goes on from JASLDF010000108.1 coordinate 6,392, forward strand.
TCTAATTTAATGATTGGGATATTGCTCGTTTTAATAATGAGTGTGCTGTATTTAAATGTAGAGCACCTGGGGCAACCAATGGATTTGATGTATCTTATTAAACCTTATTTCTTAATTCTCTTAGCATCATTGCCTTTTGTTGTGCTCTTTAATGCCTTTAAGCAGTTTGCCGATGGTATTACTGATACTAAAATGGGTATGTGGATTTTAATTGGAGGTAATACGCTGAATATCGTAGGTAACTATGCTTTAATCTATGGTAAATTTGGTTTTCCAGAATTAGGGTTGATTGGTGCTGGATTAAGTACACTCTTCTCTAGAATACTTATGGTAATTGTATTTGCCTCTATCTTCTTTTTCTCTAAAAGATATACGCAGTACCGTGATGGATTTTATGCATCATCAATTTCAAGAGCCTTGGTTCACAGATTAAACACCTTGGGATGGCCAGTAGCTATTCAAATGGGGCTTGAAACAGCAAGTTTTAGTTTAAGTGCTGTTATGGTTGGTTGGCTTGGTAAAGATGCTCTAGCAGCTCATCAAATTGTGATTACTGTGTCGACAGCAACGTTTATGGTCTATTATGGTATGGGGGCTGCTGTAGCTGTTCGTATCAGTAATTTTAAAAGTAACAATAACATCAAAAGCATTAATCAAACGGCATCTGCAGGTTTTCACCTGACTTTATTAATAGCTGTTATTTTATCGGCTATTGTCTTCTCTTTGAGATATAACTATTCAGGATGGTTTGGTCAAGCTGGGCAAGAGCATATTGAGTTAATGGTGTTATCGCTGATGTTGCCATTGATTATTTATCAATTTGGTGATGCAATGCAAATTAACTATGCCAATGCCCTTCGTGGTATTGCAGATGTTAAACCGATGATGATAATTGCATTCATCTCATACTTTATTGTATCATTGCCAATGGGCTATTTGTTTGGATTTACCTTTGGTTGGGGAATTGTAGGTGTGTGGATGGCACTGCCTATTGGACTTACCACTGCAGGAATCTTGCTATGGCTGCGTTTTAGATATAAAATGACACAACAGAACTAATAAATAAATGTCTGCACCGAATCCACATATTAAAGTCAAACTCATTGTTAGCTATGTAATATTCTTGGCGATGCTATTGGTTGTATTATTCTTTATTTATGATAAAGTTAGAATTTATACAACTGTTGAGCAATCGTCCGAATTACAGACAGATAGTATTGCACGTTTAATAGCGGAGAAAGATCAACGTATGCTGGATTTAGTGCAGTCAATTGGAGAATTAAACTCGAACTTTATTGGAACGAATCAAGAGTTAGAGCGCTACTTAGTTGATTCTTTTGATGCTCCTGTTATTGAGAAGAAAACGGTGGTCATTAGTGATACGATTGTATCGAAAGATACCAATAAACGTTTTATAGAAAGGCTTGCAGATGCATTCTCTCCCAATAATTCGGATAATACGGTTGAAATTAAAACTCGGGTAGAAACTCAAGTTGACACTGTCTATGATTCGGCAATTAATAAAGAAGCATTTAAAAAGCTGCAAGCAAAACTACGCAAAGAGCGAATAGCACTTCAAGTTAGACAAACTAAAACGGAGGAGTTAAAGCAACTTAACGAAGAGATGACTAACCGCATAGACTCTTTATTGACTAATTATGAGCAAAAGCAGATTAACAATATCTTGACTCAAGTTGAACAAGATAATATTAATCGCAAACGTGCTTTTCTTTGGATAGGATCTATTGCTATTGCATCTATTATCTTAATCATTGTATTTTCTTCTTTATTACTGAAAGATATCAACAGCAACAACCGTTACCGGAAGGCACTTGAAAGAGCGAATAAGCGGTCGGAAGATTTGTTGAGAGCTCGTGAGAAGTTGATGCTAACCATTACACACGATATTAAAGCACCAACGGGAACTATTATGGGATATTCCGAGCTGTTGCGACAAACTCCATTATCGGATAGTCAGCTTGAGTACTTACAAAGTATTGATATTGCATCCGAGCATATCTCGAAGCTTGTTCACGATTTACTAGATTATCACCTTTTAGACTTAAATAAGTTAGAGTTACAAGAAGATAATTTCAATCTAAAAACTTTTATTGATGAAATTCTAGGCTCGTTTACACCACAATACCAAAAGAAAAGATTAGGACTCTCTACAAACTATAAAGAATCTGAAATTGATAAATGGGTTCGTCTAGATGCATTGCGCTTAAAGCAAATTCTGAATAATTTATTATCTAATGCGTTGAAATTCACGGATCAGGGGAATGTTGAATTAAGTGTGATTCTCGATCTAGAACGTGTCATTTTTAAAGTGAAAGATACGGGTAGAGGTATGGCTCCTGAAGATAAGGAACGTGTGTTTAAAGAGTTTACTCGGTTGCCAAGTGCACAAGGCAAAGAAGGTTTTGGACTTGGTTTGTCTATTGTTTCTAAGATAGTACACGCTATGGGTGGTATTATTACTGTAAATAGTATTTTAGATAAGGGTACTACATTCACGGTTATTCTTCCTTATGAAATGGGTGAGTCTACTATGAGTCAATCTAATATACATGAAAAGACAATTTCTCAAAAAAACTTGCTTGCAGGAGTAGCCATACTATTGATGGATGATGACTTACTACAACTAAAGATGATGAAAGCAATTCTGGAGGGAGCAAGTGCTGCTGTAACAACTTGTCATAGTTTAAACACATTATTGTCTTTGTTGGATAACCATCAGTTTGATGTTTTGATTACCGATGTTCAGATGCCAGAGATTACCGGCTTTGATTTAGTCTTTTTATTGAAAAATAGCAATAAGAAAGAGTATCGTTCCATTCCGATAATTATAGCTTCGGCTCGCGAGAAACTAGAAGAAGAACTGTCATCTGGCAAGTCGGATATTATTGGTATCTTAAACAAACCATTTAACGCGAATGATGTATGGAAAATATTGAATAACAGGAATAAAGATTCATTACGTGATAAACAAGATGAGGCTCCTTCTGTTACTACATATACACCACATGTAAGTAGTTTAGATCCTTTGTTTGCTTTTGTTGAAGGCGATGTTGATGCTCAAGTGGAAATTCTAGAATCCTTTAGTAATGAATTCTCGAAAGGACTAATTGATTTACAACGTGCTATAGAAGAAGATGATTATAATCAAGTTCCTGAAATAGCACACCGTATGTTGCCGGTAATGAAGATGTTGCATCGTGATGACATTTGCGATGTGTTAATTGAGCTGGAACAAAGAAATGTTAGTTTGTCAAAGAAAGAATGTGACGATAAAATAGGCTTCTTGCAAAAAGAAATATCTAATTTAGTCGATGTATCCAATAAAATGGTTGTAAGGTTAAGGAACAGTTCAAAGCAATAGCTTTGATAAATAGGAATCAGTTTTAAAAGAGGTTTATGAAGAAAAAGTGGATTAAACGCATTATTATAATTTTATTAATTCCTTTCGTTTTATTATTCATAGTAGCGATAGGTTTATACATTCCTGCAGTACAGAATTTTATCCAAAAGAAAGCCTCAATATATGCCTCTGAAGCAACAGACCTCGATATCTCGATTGGTAGAGTCAATTTATATTTCCCATTAGATTTAGTTGTTCGAGATGTACAAATCTTGGAGCAAAATGATACGATATTGGCATTAGATAAATTTAATGTCAGTGCACAATTTTGGCCTCTATTTCGAGGTAAAGTAGAGCTAGATGTTGTAACTCTTGAAAATGCAAAAGTAAATACGAAGTCCTTGTTAGATGGGATGCATTTAGAAGGAACAATTGGCCGAGCAGATTTGGTTAGTAGAGGGGTTGACTTGAACGAGAATCTTGTTCGTATAAATCAATTTAAGTTATTCAATAGTAACATTGCTTTAACACTTGCTGACACAACTTCGGTTGAAAAACCAGACTCAATAAGTGAACCGCTTGACTGGCGTATTAAGATTGACAAGGTAGGGGTCGAAAATCTAAACTTCAAACTTAAGATGCCTCTTGACTCCCTGGAAGTTGGGGCAAATATTGGCCTTGCATCTATTCAAAGTAGTTTAATTAATCTTCAAACCGAGCAGTATGATGTAGACCACTTTTCTCTTGGTAATTCATCTGTACAATTTAAAAATGGTGTATCTCAATTAACAAAGGGTTTTAATCCTTCTGATATTAGAATTGCAGACCTTAATGTAGTTGTTGACTCTATTCGTTATTCCGAAGTAGCAACTCAAGCCAAAATTACCAGCTTTAATATGGTAGAAAAATCGGGACTAACAGTTAATCGTCTTCAAGGTGAATTCTCAATGAATCCAGAGATGTTGTCCTTTCAGAAAGGGATAATTCAAACTGCCTACTCTAATATTAAACTTGATGTGTTAATGCCTCAAGATTTTATGAATACAGACTTGACAAGCCAAGTCAATGCATCAATGTCCCTTTCGTTAAAAGAAATTGCAGGAATACTGGGATTTGATATCAAAAAAGGTAATTTTGAAACATGGGGACCTGTTTCTGGTGCAGTCCAACTAAAGGGAAACACCAAAAAAATTGATGTTCAAGACTTACGTTTGGAGTTGGAAGATTCTTTCTACTTCACTGCTGTAGGTTCGCTTTTTAACGTACTCGATGAGAATAAAAGACAAGGACAGTTGGATATTCTTGGAGATTTTTATGACTTGAGGCGTTTTAATCCTTGGCTGTCTGATGACCAATCTGTATTACTTCCGGAAGATTTAATTGTTAGGGGGATGGTAGCTGTAAATGATGTACAAGTTTACTCTGAATTAGAGCTTCAGCATTTAAAAAGCACTGTGAATCTTCTAGCTAAGTACGATTTAAAAACTGAAAAGTATGATGTTAAAGCTGGAGTTGACTCACTTGATGTTCATGTTTTTTTACCCGAATTACCGATAAAAAATGTTATTGTTGATTTGTCTACAAAAGGGCAATATCTTGATTTCTTTTCTAAAAAAGCTTATAATACCTTGCACTTTAATCTAACTAATTTAACTTATGAAGATTGGAGCTTGCGTCAGATTACTGCAGATGCGGATTTAAAATCGGAAGTGCTTTCTGCTGTAGTTAATAGTAATAATGCTGTTGTTAAAGGAAATGTAACTGGTAAATATTACCTCAATAAACCACATATCAGTTTTAATGGGGATCTGAATATTGATGAACTCGATTTGTATAAATTAAAAATTGTAGATATACCTGTTGATCGAGTAGTTCGAGTAAAAGGAGATTTTGAAGGAGACGGAAAGCAACTCAATGCTCACTTCAGTTCCGATGATTTTACGATTTCAGTAGAGATTGACAATTCTGTTGAGGACCTAATGAAACGATCGGATCTTTTGGTTAATGAATTTATTAAGCAATTAGAAGCGCATCACATGGATTATCATAAGATCCAGAAATTGCTACCTACTGCCACAATATCGTGGAATTTGGGTAATGATAATATCATATCGTCGATACTAAAAGCAAATAGTGTTGTATATGGAAGTTCGAATGCAAAAATTAAATCAGATCCAATGTTTGGGATTGATGGTTTAGCCATAGTCAAAGATTTCAAAGTCGATACTTTAACATTAGATACCCTTTCGTTGAAGATTTTACAAGACTCAACACGCATGGAGCTGAAAGCTGGTTTAGTAAATAAATTTGCTAAAAAACCTCTTTCCATAGCTTCCTATGCTACGGTTACTTTAAAAGAAACAGATGCTTCGCTGTTATTGGAATTTGATCAAAATAAAAAAGAAAAAGGTTTGTTGTTTGGTCTAAATGTTGAGGCTCAAAAGCAAGGCTTGTTATTCACATTAATTCCAGAGAATCCAATTATCGGGTTCAAACGATTCTCTTTTAAGGGAGACAAAAATAAACTATTCTTGCGTGATGACTTGAGGTTATTTGCCGAAGTTGATATGATGGAAGATCGAAGTGTTGGTTTTAGAATGCAGTCGAATGTGGCGGATAGTATCTCTCGACAGAATATGAACGTAGAGTTGAGACGCCTGGACTTGTCTGAGTTAGTTAACCTATTTCCTTTCCTTCCGGACATCCGAGGTTTTGTCTCTGCCGAATCTCATTATATTCAAACCGATCAGTCGTTGCAGTTATCAACCGATATATTCGTAGACAGCCTTACTTATGAGAAGAGAAGTGTTGGTGATTTCGCATTGGGGGTAACTTGGCTGCCTATTAGCTCGGTTGAAGACCTTGTAGACGTTTATATGAGTCATAATCGTACAGATGTTCTATATGCCGATGGTAACCGCTTGACTGTAGATGGAAAAGAAATTTTAGATGTCAATGCTACGTTGACTCATTTCCCGATATCAGTAGCTAATGTAATATTCCCTGATGAAGAGATTAAGCTATCTGGAGATTTAGATGGACAATTGCATATTTCAGGACCTGCTGATGCTCTAAAAATCAATGGTGAACTAATCTTAGATAGTGTTAGTGTGTACGCAAGACAAGCCGATGCTTATTTCTTATTTGACAGTCGTCCAGTTAAAGTAGTAGATAGTAAAATTATCTTTAAAGACTTCTCTATCTATACAACGAGTGATAATCCATTCAAAATAAATGGAACAGTCGATATTTCTGATTTGTCGAATCCTATTGTTGACTTGAAACTTAATGCGAAGAATTATACACTACTCAATGCGAAACGTAGAAAAGAGAGTTTGGTTTATGGAAAACTATTCGTCGATTTTAATGCGACTGTAAAAGGGGCTATTAGTGCGCTTAAGTTGCGTGGAGCTATGTCAATTCTAGACAATACGAATGTTACCTATGTGTTGACAGAATCTCCGTTAACAGTTCAAGATAGATTAGGCGATTTAGTAACCTTCACCTCATTCAATGATTCCACAACTACACAAGCAAATGATAGTGTTGGCTTCTCGTTGGGAGGCATTGATATGGTAATGGCTGTTCATATTGACCCTTCTGTTATGTTTAAAGTTGACTTAAGTGCAGACCGTTCAAGCCGTGTAGAGTTACAAGGTGGTGGTGATTTATCACTTCAATATAACCCACAAACCGATTTAACTTTGATTGGTCGATACACATTGAGTGATGGTATCATTAAATACGCTCTACCCATTATACCTTCAAAAGAATTTAAAGTGACAAGTGATAGTTACATTGAGTGGACGGGTAAAATTGATGACCCAAGGTTAAACCTTCGAGCAAAAGATCGTGTTCGTGCATCTGTAGCAGAGTCGGATGGATCTTCACATATGGTAAACTTTGATGTAATCATTGGTGCTAAAAATAAGTTAGAAAACCTAGAACTTGTGTTTGATTTGGAAGCTCCAGAGAGTTCAACAGTGCAGAACCAGTTGGCTACAATGAGTAAAGAGGAGAGAAACAAACAAGCGATTGGTATGCTTGCCACAGGTGTTTATCTTGCAGGTGGAGGTGATGGCAAAGGAGGATTGAATATGGGTGCTGCTTTGAATAGTGTGTTGCAGAGCCAAATAAACTCTTTGGCAGGATCATCATTGAAGAATGCGTCACTTTCTGTTGGTGTAGAAGAATATGATGTCGCAGATACAGGAGGAAAAAGAACGGACTACAGTTTTAGCTATGCACAGCGATTCATGAATAACCGCATTCAAATCGTCATTGGAGGACGTGTGAAAACAGGAGAAGAAGTATCGAACGATTTAAATTCCTTTATTGATAATGTGTCTGTAGAATATAGACTTGATGCTTCTGGAACCAGATATGTTCGAATTTTCCACAACAAGAATTACGAAAGTGTCTTGGAAGGAGAAATAGTTGAAACTGGTGTGGGGCTTGTATTGAGAAAGAAATTAAGTAGGCTAGGAGAGTTGTTTATATTTAAGAAGAAAAAGAAATGAAGTTTCTAACTAGAAATAGATATCGGGGTATGAAAAAAATAATAGCTGTTGGAGTAATCTTAACAGCTGTTGGCTTTATTCAAGGTTGCTCTACAACAAAAAATTTACCGCAAGGAGAAGTTTTATATGTTGGACAAAAGAAAACTGTATTTGATGTAGAACCTGTAGGAAGAGTTGGTGATATTGCCTTGTCTGAACTAGAAGGGGCTATAAATAAAGCTCCGAACAATAGTTTCATGGGAAGTACCCGTGTGAGAACTCCATTACCTATTGGTTTATGGTATTACAACCGTTATGTCAACTCTCAGAAGAAATTTGGGAAGTGGATGTTTAGAACGTTCGCAGCAAAGCCTGTTTTTATATCAACTTTGAATCCTGATGTTCGTACCAAGATTGGATCTAATATTCTACATGACTTTGGTTACTTTCAAGGTGATGTAACCTCCGAAGTTATTCCTCATAAAAAGAATGAACGTAAAGCATATGTCAAATATAACGTTCATTTGGGCGAAGCGTACTCTGTTGATACATTGACTTATGTGAATTTTGAAAGGCCTATCATGAATATGTTGCGCAATGCATCGCCTTGGTCAAAAATTAAACCAGATGATCAGTTTAATGTACTCGATTTAGATGCGGAGCGTCAACGTGTTTCTGAAATTTTAAGGAACTTAGGATATTATTACTTCCGCCCAAATATGCTCACTTATGAAGCGGACACAACTTTGGTGGCTGGACAAGTAAGCTTAAGAATGAAACCTGTGAAAGGGTTACCAAAACAAGCTCAACAGAAATTCTATCTAGGGAAAACGACTTTCACAATTGTAGGTAAAAATGGAGAAGCCCCGAACGATACTTTAGTTTATAAAGATCTAAATATTCTATTTCATAATAAACTGAAAGTTCGTCCAGGAATGCTGTATCGTTGGATTAATGCCGATCAGTTTGCGGCAAACTCTTTTACTCGTCGTAGAGGTAAGAAGCGTCTTTTTAATCAGACTAGACATGAACAAATGCAAGAGCGTTTGAGCGAAGTAGCTGTATTCCGTTACATTGAAACTCAATATGTACCACGAGACTCTACGTTGACGAACGATACTTTAGATATTCGTATTAATGCAGCTTTGGAGTTACCTATGGATGCACAATTCGATTTTGACTTGACCTCGAAAAGTAATGACCAATTGGGACCAGGTGCTGCATTTACATTAGGACGACGTAATGTTTTTGGTGGTGGCGAACGTTGGGATGTTAAATTGAAAGGTTCTTACGAATGGCAAGTGGGTGGAAACAACGCAACAAAATCAAAGTTGTTGAATAGTTATGAAATGGGAATATCAACTTCGTTGACATTCCCGAAGCTATTCTTTCCAAAAATGCACAAGCGAGAGTTTCAATTCCCAGCATCAACTATGGTACAGATATATGTAAATCAGTTGAACCGTGCAAGGTATTACACTATGCTTTCTTTTGGCGGTAAGTATTCGTATGACTTGCAACCTAAGCGTACCTCAAGGCACACGATTACACCGTTGAGGCTATCGTTTAATATCTTAAGGAAAACAACATCCGATTTTGACTCAATAGCACAGATAAATCCGGCTCTTTTTGTTAGCTTACAAAACCAGTTTATTCCTGCAATGGAGTATACGTATACGTTTGATAACTCTTCTATACGTAGAAAAACAAACCGATTTTGGTGGCAATCAACATTTACATCATCGGGAAATATAACTTCGCTCATTTATGCAGCAACAGGACAGAAGCTAAGTAAGGAAGGCAAAAATATGATTGGTACTCCTTTTGCCCAATTCTTAAAATTCAATACAGACTTTAGATATACTTGGAACATTACAAGTAAACAAGCATTGGTGTCTAGAGTGGCCGGAGGTATGATTTATTCTTATGGAAACTCTAGAATTGCACCTTATAGTGAACAGTTTTATGTAGGTGGGGCTAATAGTATTCGTGCATTTACTATTCGTAGTATTGGACCTGGTGGATTTGTTCCAAACAAAAACAACCGATATGCTTTTATTGACCAAACGGGTGATATTAAGTTGGAAGCGAATTTAGAGTATCGTTTCAATTTAATTGGAAACCTAAATGGAGCCTTGTTTCTTGATGCTGGTAATGTGTGGTTGTTGAGAGATGATTCAGATGTGAAAACTGATAATCCTAACCAGCAGAATAGAGCAAATGGGAAAATTAGTTTGAAAGACCTAGCAGATCAAATAGCATTAGGTACGGGTTTTGGACTACGTTACGACTTAGGCTTCTTGGTGTTGAGATTCGATTGGGGAATTGGCTTACACCTTCCATATGAAACATCTAAGAAAGGTTATTATAACATTGAGAAGTTTAAAGATAGTTTCGGATTTCACTTTGCAGTAGGATATCCTTTCTAAAAATCGCCTTCAATAATAAGTATTTTTTATATCTTTGATGTAGTTTTAAATATTAAATGTAGATACATATGAAACCAACGTTATTTGTACTTGCAGCTGGAATGGGAAGTCGCTATGGTGGCTTAAAACAGCTTGATGGCTTGGGTCCTAATGGTGAAACCATTATGGATTATTCTATTTATGATGCTATTCGCGCAGGATTTGGGAAAGTCGTTTTTGTAATTCGTAAAGATTTTGAAGAAGATTTTCGTAGAATCGTGTTGAAAAAATATGAAAATCATATTCCTGTGGAAGTTGTTTTCCAAGATTTAAACAACCTACCTGAAGGATTTGAATGCCCAGCAGGCCGTACGAAACCATGGGGAACAAACCATGCCGTATTGATGGGTAAAGATGTGATTAAAGAACCTTTTGCTGTAATTAATGCAGATGACTTTTACGGTCGTCATAGCTTTGAAGTTCTAGGCAAAGCACTTGTTGAACTTACAGGTAAAGAAAACGATTACTGTATGGTAGGCTACCGTGTAGGTAATACACTATCAGAAAGTGGTTCTGTAGCTAGAGGTGTTTGTGAAACAAATGCAGATGGTTATTTAACAACTGTTGTAGAGAGAACTGCAATTCAAAGAATTGATGGTAAAGTTTCATTTAAGGATGAGAATGACCAAATGGTTACGATTGCTGATAACACTCCAGTTTCAATGAATATGTGGGGATTCACTCCAGATTATTTCAAATATTCTGAAGGATTTTTCTCTGATTTCTTAAAAGAAAATATCTCTAAAGAAAAATCGGAATATTTTATCCCTTTGGCAGTTAATGAACTAATTGTTGCTAATACAGCTAGAGTACAAGTGTTAGATACTACAAGTAAATGGTTTGGTGTTACTTATGCTGATGACAGACAAGGTGTTGTTGATAAAATCAATGCCTTAATTGAAGCGGGTGAGTATCCAAACAAACTTTTCTAATCTTAGAAAATATCGCAATTATTAAAGGAGGGTGAATGGCTATGGCTGTTCACCCTTTTTTGTGCTCTGGAACGAGTGTGTTTTCTCTTTCAAACAAGACTTAGTCTTCTTTGAAAGAGAAGTGACTCTTCTAAGGGAGAGAACTCTGTCTTCTAAGGGATGTCATTTTAATGTGTATTACAGTTCGTATTATGAAGCATGTTTAGGAAGCTCTTTTTATCTAGTTGTAAAGAATGGTTCCTATCAAATCGTTGATTATATTTATACCTAAAATTATTAGGGCAACTAATTGTTGATTCTAAACATTAATAAATTGCTTTGGTTAATGGGTTACTAAATCAGATATTGTGTAATTACATCTGTTATGTCTGATTGTATTTTATATGTTTTAAATAAATAATTGATATGCTGGAAAAGAATTCAAAATTACTAACACACAATAAAGAGGCTTGGAATATACAAGCAAAAAATCAAAGCTCATGGTCACTTCCAGTATCTGAAGAGTTTATACAACAAGCAAAAGCTGGAATATGGGAAGTACATTTAACTCCACAGCCACTAGATAAAAAATGGCTGGGCTGCTTGTCTGGAAAGAAAGTCTTATGCTTGGCCTCCGCTGGAGGTCAGCAAGGGCCTACGTTGGCAGCTGCAGGAGCTGAGGTTACCGTATATGACCTATCTGATGCTCAATTAGAATTGGACTCTATGGTAGCAGAGCGAGATGGACTGAATTTAAAAACGGTGCAAGGAGATATGACAGATTTAGGTTGTTTTGCTGCAGAGTCGTTTGATCTAATTTTTCACCCCATATCAAATCATTACATAGAGAATGTAAATTTGGTTTGGGCTGAGGCTTATCGTGTTTTAAAGCGTGGTGGTGCACTATTGTCTAGCTTTTACAACCCAGTAATTTTTATTGCCGATCGCAATCCCGAAGATATTCTGGAGGGGATAATTCGTCCTAGATTTCAATTGCCTTATGCTGATGTGAAAGATTTAACAAAAGAAGAACTTACTCTTAAAATGGATAGGAAAGAAGCATTGGTGTTTGGACACTCATTGCAAGATCTAATTGGAGGGCAACTTGATGCAGGTTTTATCATTTCAAATTACTTTGAAGACTATCAACCACATCCTCGTTTTCTAGTAGATAAGTATATTCCTACTTTCCTATCTACAAAAGCTATCAAACTTTAAGACTGT
>JASLDF010000132.1 GCA_030151635.1 Bacteroides sp.
GAATAAATTACCATATATTTTACTGACAACAACCTACAAAGTCAAGCTCCCCGGAATCTGAATACCGAAAACATCCACCTCGATAAGCAAGACTAAAACCAGTCAAAAACAAGTATCCCCTTTTTTCAATTCATATATGCAATATTAACCATAAATATAACGCTCTATAAAATCAGAATATTCACCAGCAAGATATCTGTAAATCGGTATTTTAAGGTCGCATAGTTAAAGGTATCAGAAGTAAATCTTACCACATTGAAAAGGATTTACTTCAAATAATTCCACAAACTGGAATAAAATATCGGCACAAATACTATCTTGTATAATCCTATCGGTTAGAAATTACCCAAAAGGAAAAGCTTTAGAAATTAAAACAATAAAATAGTATGAAAAAAATCAGTTTTCTGCTGATGGCGGTGATTGCCATGGCGGCAACATCATGTAGCCGAGTAAGTGTGGATGCCGATGAAGTGGGCATCTTTGTAATGAAACCCTATATATGGGGTTCGGGTGGTGTCGATGATTCGGCACTGATGTTCGGATCAACTTGGAAAGTCTTTTCGACCGACTTTATTACCATCAAAAAGACACCTCAGAAATTTACCGAAGGATTCGACGACATCATGTCGGACGATAACACACCAGTAGATTTAACCGCAAATATCATCATGCAGATTGTGCCCGAGAATGCACCTTCCTTAATTTCTAATTTCGGAATGTATTGGTACGACATCAACATAAAACCGAAGTTTGTGAAGTTTATTCGTGATGAGATTTCGAACTACAAGATGTTCGACCTAACTTCAAATCGTGAAGTGTACGACATGATTGAAGAGGTGGTAATGCAAAAGGTAACTCAAATTATTGCCGAGAAGAAGATACCGGTATCGGTAGTTGATGTGGTGGTAGATCGTGCTAAACCGAATGAGGGTGTTATGGAAGAGATTGACCGTACGGCCATTCAAATTCAAAACAAACGTACGCAAACCGAACGCGTAAAAGCCGAAGAGCAACGTGCAGCAGCCGAGAAGGCAAAAGCCGTGGCCGATAAAGCGTATATGCGTGAGATGCAATTTACAACTACAGAATATCTTAAATTGAGAGATATCGAGATTGAGAAAGAGAAAATTGATATGATTCGCAACAAAGAGAATGTGAGTGTAACCATGCTTATGGGTGGTGGTGCAACACCAATCTACTCGGTTAAATAGCGCAACAGTATTCAATAAAAAATAGAGAAACGGTGCAGTTACAGAAGCTTGTAATTGCACCGTTTTTTCATGCTTTTTCACCCCACGCTACACTTCCTTAAATCCACGTTTTTCTTCCTCCCAATGAAGACTCAGTTCTCTTTGAAAGAAGACAGTGTTCTCTTCCTATGATAACTGTGCTATCTTCCTATGGTACAAATTCTCTATTGAAAAGTACAAAGCCAATCACAGCACCCACCCCAAATAACACTACGCTTGCCCCACCCAGAACCGACTATCAACGACACCCTCGCCTGCTTTAAGACAGAGGTTTTCGTCATCAGCAGAAAGAAAGAGCGGATGATTAAAAATTAGTTGCATCAAGATATGCACATAAAAAAAGTCGGAGTAGCATTGAGCATACCCCGACTTTCAAATCGATACTTATAATTTTATTTCACATATTCAATCTCAGTCCAATCCGATTTTTGAAAAGTTGGAATTTCTTGTCCCTCTTTCAAAATGATCTTTTTAAACTTTCTAATTCTAGACTCTGCATTGAGTTCTTTTAAACTTGGACAATTCGAAACATCTAGCACTTCAAGCTTCAACATATCACTGTAGTTTGCATCTGTAGAGCTAACGTCTAGATTTTCTAAAGCTTCACCTTCTACAACCAGTTCTTTAGGAGTAATTAAATTAAAACCATTAGCCATATGAAAGAAATAATTCGCAATATTAACCTCTTTAACTTTAGATTTTCCTAAATTAATGTGGTTTAAACCATTACTACTACAACTTAAAGTTTCCAATTTTTCATTCTTACTCACATCAATAACTGCTAATTTAGCATTGGCCACATTTAAATCTATAAGGTTTGTGAAAACTTCAACCCCTTCAATAGAAGATATTGCAGACATACTCAAATTCAGTGTGCTTGTCTCTTCAATGGCTTGCGTAGTCGTCTCGTAAGTTCCATCATCACCAATATATACAATGCCCAAACGAGATAAAGCAGCTGCAAATTCAGGATCTTTCAAATCTATAATCACAGCATTAGGATTCTTTTGCTCAATGATTATTTCTTTACTGATGTACACATTTGGTTTAGCCGATTTTATCGTAATTCGGCCCGACCTAGAGTGAGCGGATTTAGGTAACTGCATACGAACTTTAACCTCTTGCAAACCTTTACCTTCAATTTGTTGTTCAATTGGAAGCAAGGTGATCCATTTCTCTGAACCATATTGATATTCCACTTGAATAGGTATATTAGTCATAACAGGAATTTCCAAAACTTGCTCTTCAGTATCAACCGAGTACTTTTCCTCCGCAATAACTAACGCATTATTTTGAATCTGAAGAATAGAAATATCATACGTATCGTCACTATGCTTAATCCTAAGCATACCTTTTCTTTCTTTAAAAGTGTCGTTTTCTGTTACAACCACCTTTATTCGTGACTCATACGACTCTTTACCAGCACTAGGAACTACTATCCAGTTCGTAAACTCATCGGGCACCTCAACAGTATAGACAGAGTTAGAATTAACAGACAACAATAATGTTTCTTCTTTATCCGCTAAACTATATTCCGATTCCGACTCATACCTAAAATACTCCTCGGCCTGTTGCTCAATCGTTAACTTGACTGTTTTATCGTCCGTAAAGAATAAATACTCATTTGTTCTCGCCTTTCCAGATAGATTCTCTTCAAGTAAGAATTTCACTTCATCGCCAGATCTCCCCTCTTTCTTAGTTAGAATAGACCAGTGATTTTTTCCTGTAGCCCTCCAAAGCGCCGACGACTTTACGACCACAGTAACCTCTTTAATGGTTGGACCTACCTCTACCCTATCATGATTTAGGCTGATGTAACTTAAAGAAATATCATCGCCATCACTCTTACCACAAGCCGACCAAAACGGGATGAGCAAGATTAAACAGACTAATTTTATATTAAATTTCATATAAATCTACTTTTTAGTTATTTGAATACTCATAAGGTGTGATCTCATTCTTTTTATAATACTTTTTAGACCACACCACATTGTCATTATAATAAACTTGTCCCAATGCAGACAAACCACGAGAGTAATCTTGCACCCGATCTTCCTTCTCATTGTAAACGTGCATATTATAAATTACATTCACACCATACCCTCCGGTTTTTAATCGTTTCAGTTGATTAGGAAACGCATTTACACCTTCTTTAATATCCAATGGATAGGGACCATATTGATTCTTTTCAAGACCTAAAATATCTCTCCATCCATCTCTCCACTGGCCGTAGTACGCATTGTAGGCGTAGTCTAGCAACTGTCCTGGAGTTTTCCCTTCACATGTACCCGTTGGAGACTGATCTTTTACTTGATACCAAGTAATTATTTTATCAGGCATTAATCTTCTCGTCTCATAAATCAAACGATTTGCACTTTCACCACTCGGTTTAGTAAAACCAGCTGATGGTCTAAAGTACTCATATCTGGAGTATTCATTGTCAAAATCGATTCCATCAAGGCCATAAGTATCTATAATAACCTTTAATTCTTTCGCAAAGTCAGCAGCTGTTTCTGCCGTCAAGTTGGCAACACCCGATTCATCTCCGTTACCTAAAATAGACAAACAGACTTTAATACCCTTCTCTTGAAGGGGACGAATAAACACATCTCTATTCTCTAATACAGCTCTCACATTCGGATTAAACTGCACATACACTCGCCCATTCTCTGCGTCAAAATTAATGTTAGCGGCAAAAATATGTAGAATATCAATTAGAGGCTTACCAGAATCTGCCATTGTAAACTCACCAGCATTTAAAATATTATCATCATTTACTTCGATATAACAAATGGTTTTAATATCTCCTTTACTGATATTTTCTACTTCTTTAGAAACACGTACAATATAGTAGTAAACCAACCGGCTACTTTTTAGATCAATACCCTGTGTCTTAACGGTAGCCGAAATAGGCAATAGATAACTTTTTCCCTCCATCAGCTCCTCTGCTGGATTTAAGGATAGTTCAATTTTTTTCACATCTATGATTCCTGGAGCTAGAACTACTTGTCCACCCTCTTCTATTTGAACTTGATCTTCAGGAAAAGCTTCATACGAAGTTTCATGAAGTACATTGAAAGCCTCAACTAAGCTTTCATCAGGTTGAAGTAAAACATCAACAGCCTGGTACATCGGTTTAGACACTCTAAAAAAAAGAGTTGTTTTTAATGGACTACTTTTTAAGTCAAGAACATGTATATCTTTCGTTGTGATTTCAGAACCAATACTAGCAACAACTTTATTTAGGTTTTCATAATTCGCTGTATCAATTCTTCCTGCCACAATATCGTTTTGACAAGAAGAGAATCCACCGTTCATAACAAACAAAATAAAGAGCAACGAAACGTATTTATATATTTTATAATTCATAGAACTCATTCTTTAAATAAATTAGTACTCTGGAACAGGTAAGGTAACATCAAACCATTTCAAATTTTTAACAGCTTTTGCATGGTTACCATATTCTGTATGATCCTTAACAAGTGTACCCTCACCATCATCAAACTTCCAATAGGCCACCAAACCTTCGGAAGATGGATCTACACCATACTTGCTGTTTGCAATCTCATCTTGACTTCGCACTATGCTCCAAATGCGACACTCCGAAATTTGACCATCTAGCCAACGTTCATCATTCCAAGAATAACCAATGTGAAAACCTCCAGACCCAAGGTTTACAGCCGACTCTTTTAAATCGAATTCCCCCGACGATTGTTTTTTTCCATTCACATAAATAACATATGCTTTAGACTTAACATCAAGCGTTAGTGCAATGTGTACCCACTCATTGGTTGGTAAACCTTTAGAAGCATCTCTAGCTGGAAAGTTACCTGCACTCGTTGCAATTTGAATTTGATTGCTAGGGAAACCAGCATCTCCCAAACGAATAAGAAACTGCCCCTCTATTCCCATTACAGTCGATATCATTTTATCGAACTTGTAGGGATAAATGAGTGCTTCCATTGTTATTTTCTCGAGTCTATTACATGGCTCGTTGTTGTTCCAATCAATGCTTAAATAGTTTTCGCTAATGTCTGCCACCACATTAATTAGTGCAGCCCCCTTGAAAATATATAAGTAACTTTTAGCACTATTTAGAGGTGCTATATCAGCTTTTTTCATTTCAATAGGTAGTAAATAGACTTGCTCACGATCTAATGTGCCAAGATTTTTAAATAAAATTTCGAACTCATTGACCGAAGTAACTGCCCCTTTAAGAATCTCGGTGTTTGCTTGTACAATTTCAAAGTGATCATTGGACAACAATTGAGCTTCAACACCCTCTTTTTTATTGTAGAGAGCTATTAATTGCGTATTGACACCATATTCAAAATTAAGTATCTGTTCGGCCGGCCTAGCCAGTTCCGTTTTAAATTTTTTAGTAATGTCTGGTGTATCAATCTTTATAAAAATTGTAGAGCTCCTATTTTCCTCTTTTATGTAAGACTTATTGTCAAAATTTGCAGAATCTTCTGCACAAGCAGCCAAAAGAACAGCCACCAGTACAATTATATAATATTTATATTGTTTCATTTCTTAATTACTTTACAGATGAAGGATTCATAATTTGAATGGCCTCTTTTGTCTTTGAGTAAACGTTAGAGACATTGTAATAGTCATTTCTAGTTTTAGTAATGGCCAAACCTATTTTTGAAAAATCTGGTTGACTCTCGCCTACCCACTCCGCAGCACTACGCACAGCCGACGCTGTTAACGTGCCCTCTTGGCCATAAAAAAATCCTGTAATTTTATCATTTTCATCAAGTGAGGTTAAACTAACCGACACCATCATTTTATGTATTGGTACTTGTGGTTGAAGTGCAAGGAGGACTAGACGAGTTAAATCATTCTTACTCGTTGCTTGAAGTGTGTTTACAATTATGTATTTGGCTTTATTCAATACATTTTTATCTCCTAAATTATGTGGAGCACCTTCGAAGACAAACAACTTTTCCCTGTTTTTATCCTCCCATTTCAGTATTAAATTGGTAAATACTGTTTGACGAATCCAATACAGTTTCTCCTCTTCAACCCCCATTGAAAGAGTTGCTTTACCCATAAATTCAGCTGATATACCGTCTAGATTATGTTGATCAACCTCCTTTAACATCGATTCAATACGGAAAGTACAATAGTCTTCAAAAAGGGGAACAGGAGTTAGCTGTTCTTCAGGATTTACCACACCCTGATCTTCCAATTCTTCCAATACATCATTGTAAGTTGACACCATCTGTTTATATTCATTTTCAACTACGGAATAACTGATGCGTGCAATGACTTTTGTGCCTCGTTTATTCACCTCCAGCTTCTCTTTCAAGTGCCATGGCAAAATATGCTGAGGGTTCGTTAAGCAAATCACATCTACACTATCAGGAATAGTTGTTAAATGATGTGCCCTAGAAACAGGCTGTGCGACCTCATTTTCAAACCAAGTAAACATTACTTTATGTTCTTGATTGCGGTATTCTTTCAAATTCTCTAAATAGCTGGCATATAAACTAGAGGCATGCTCTGGAATATTTTTATAGTTTATATCCAGACTCTCTGGATCTGTATCACAACTTACTAAAGAAGCCATTCCAACAGCAAAAAGAACTACATATATCAATTTGTTAATTTTTAATCGTTTCATAACTTCGTCTTATTTTGTTTTACAATCCCACCAAACTGATGTATTCATATTGTCGGCACCTTTCAGGTAAGAACTAACCGCCATATCTAAATTTTGACCGTTTGTCGTATACTCTTTTTGAGGATAGGCTAATCTTCGAGCCCCTCTCTTCGAATCAACACTACCTTTTACACTCTGATTCAAAACCACACCCATAAGCTTAGGATATCCTGTTCTTCGAAATTCTGCCCAAGCTTCATTTCCAAGAGGAAACATTGCAATCCACTTTTGAGTAATAATACGTTCAAGATTCTCTTCAAAACCAGCTTCTTCCTTATAAGCTACAGTAATTTCCGAGACCTCTCCCGCAAAAGGATTTTCTCCAATCGGATCCTTGTATACCGAAGGTACATTCACTTTATTCTTCATATAAATATCTGCCCCAGAAGCGCCCCACTGTGCAAAAGATAATCGAATTCCTTCTTCATACCACTCTTTTCCCAATCGCCCTTGCATATTCCAACCTCTAAGAGCTCCCTCAGCTTTAAGAAATGCAACTTCGGCTGGTGTCATTAATACCAACGGAGTATTTGAAGAGTAGTTTATATTTGAGTAGCTCTGTGCAGTAGACAGCTCGGGTATTTTTATTCCAGAACGAAGGCCTATAAAACCGTTTACAATACCCTCTTTTGTAAAAGAACTTTCGGTAAAATATTTTTCTCTACGTGGATCTTGATAACCATTCATAAACGAGGTAATGTCTGCACCAATTCGACTATCGCCTTTATTGTATTCGTACATGGATTTATATAGCGGATTTCCATCTTTACCAAATCCTGCATATTGAGCAATATCATCGGCACTTACCATGGTTCCAACCTCATGGTTTACAGCCTCCTCGGCCATTTTCTGTGCTAAATTTGCATCTGCATAAGCAATGCGCATAGCCAATCTCAACTTCAACGAATTAGCATATTGTACCCATTTCAATACGTTGCCCGTGAAAATCTTGTCGGCATTAGAACTAAAGTGTTCAGTTTTATGACGCATCAAAACTTCAATAGCATCTGATAATTCTGTGAACATCATTTTATACACATCCTCTTGCGAATCTAACGGAGCATTAAGTTTACCATCAGCACCAATTTTACTATAAGGAATTGGACCATACGTATCTGTAATGCGGTGTACAGCGGCTACTTTTATGATGTGACCAACAGATAAAAAGACCTCATCGTCTGTCGACTCTTTCAACTCCAAATATGAAGGAATGATGTTTGGTAAGACATCAGTGTACATCACTTGATTCCAATTTTCTGGCTGGCAGAATGTAGAAAATTTAGCATCATTGAAACTAGGATTTGAATCGGCCATATAACCTCCCCAACTTCCCCCCATTAAGCACTCAATAAATTGATTGGCATTAATGTTTGAAGCGGGAATAATCCAGCTCTGCATAAGAGTCATAGAAGATGCAATGCTATAAGCATCTCTACCCATCTCTTCTTTATTTACTTCATAAGGGTGCGTATTTATATCTTTAAATCCCAATGTACAAGAAGAACACAAAGCTCCTAAAGTACATACCCCTAGAGATATTGATTTATATATATATTGTTTAATCATAGCTATTCATATTAAAATTTAAGCTTCAAATTGACACCAAAATTTCTTGTACTAGGCATCATGAAGTAATCAATTCCTTGATAATAGTTACCCGTTGATGCTATATTTTCCGGATCAAATGGTGCTTTACAATACATCATCCATAAGTTCCTACCTACCAAAGTAATAGAAGCATCTACCACATTATTAAACCATTTTTTTGGTAAATTATATCCCAAGCTAAGCTCTTGTAGCCTAACATTGGTGGCACTATATGTATAATATTGAGGAACTCCATCGCTGCTACCTACTGTATTAAACCATTTATCAGCAGCAATTAAATCTTGATTATTGTTAATCAAAACCCCTCCAAAGTCACGAGCTTGTGCTGTCTGTTTCGATACACCATAATAATCTAGTGCAGCTTGAGTTTTTGAATAGACAACACCACCTAAACGAGCAGCGATCATAAAGCCTAGATTTAAACCTTTGTAACTCAAATCATTTCTCCACGCCATATTTGCTTTGGCAAAAACACTACCCAGTTTAATATAGTCTTTGAAGTTGTTGATTTTTTCAGCTTGAATATTCTCGTTTTCATCCACATAAACTTGATTCATGTTATCACGTACCAAATCCGAAGTCGAGTATAAATCTCCTAATCCTCCTCCTTTCGTTAATATAAATCGGGCTTGGTCAATTCCACCCACGTCCAAATGACTTATAGATAACTTCTCTCCTGTAATCGGATTAATTGCATTATCGGCCAAATCAATGATTTTATTTCTGTTCATACTCAACGTATAGTTAGAGCTCCAAGAAAAATCTCGCCATGTATTCGAATACCCCAGTGATAACTCAATACCACGGTTTCTAACATTACCCGTTTGAATATAGACTTTAGACCAACCTGAAGAGGCCGATATACCAGGATCGAATGTTTGATTAGATGTTTCTGTGTTATAAAATGAAAAGTCTAAGTTAAAGTTAGAAAGGAATCGAGTGGTTAACCCAAACTCCCAAGAATCTGTACGTTCAGGTTTTAAGTTATACATAGGATACTCCGTTTTAGGTACCCAAACCTTAGCATTATTATCCCATGCATAGGTTGGGTTCGCTCTATATCGTGCAAAGGGCAAACCTACAGAGGCATACGAAGCACGTACTTTTAAGTAGGAAACCTCTTTGGGCAGATTGAAGATTTCAGACAATACCAAGGATACACCTACTGAAGGATAAAAAAACGATTTATTCACCGATTTAGGTCCTGCCAATTGAGATGGCCAGTCATTTCTACCTGTCAAAGTCAAGTAGTATGCCCCTTTAAACCCTATTTCCGCTGTTGCAAAAAGCGAATTAATCTTCTCTCTCCATCCGTCTTGATCACGTATGGTTTTCGAATCACTTAGTTGTTTCACATTAAAGACATTAGGAATTCCCGTATTTTCATACACTCCATCAGCTATTTTAACTCCATACGCAATAGGTCCACGCACAATTAGTGCATCAGAACGCATGTCGTTTGTTGAACCTCCTAAATTTAAGGACAGTGATAATGAGTTATCAAATTGCTTATTCATACTTACCAATACGTCGGCATAAGTTTGTATGTCTTTTGTTTGATTAATACCGTACAAGCCATTTGGTGAACCTTCGGTAAGTAGTGTTACCGTCGAAGCATTGAATTTCTCTGTAAATGTATTGTTAGTTCTATCTCTTCTAAAACGAGCAGCTACATTAAGCCAATCAAAAACATCAACTTTCACCCCTATATTATACATATATCGAGTTTTGTTGTTTTGACGGCGATTTCTATAGTTTATCCAATACGGGTTTTGGAGTACATATGTACCTTGTCCAGAAGGCCAATATTGTTCGTAAATTTTTCTAGAACCGTTGAATCGCTCAAACATTTGAATGTCTTTCCAATCATTTCCTCTAGGAAAGAGATAGGCCGAAGCCAATGGGTTATTATATACCCCTTGATTGGTCATATTCAAGTCTTTTTGTTGAATTGAACTTCCTCCTAAATCCAACTGAACACGATCATTAAATAGTGATGTTGTGTTACGAGCTGTAAAATTATAACGTTCATACTTGTTATTTGGTGTAACACCACGGGAATTAACCGAGCCTACAGAAACATACGTTTGATTCTTATCATTTCCCATAGATATCGATGCAGTTTCTGTACCAACCACACCCGTTTGGAAGTAATTGCTACGAGGAGAGTAGCTCATTCGCTCTTCGGAGATTAGTTTATCGCCCCAACTTTTATACGCATCGGAGGTGCCATATGTGTTTTGAAACTTAGGCATAACAAACGGACTTATAAACTCTGTATTACTCGAGAAAGTTACGTGGGTTTTACCCGCTTGTCCCTGTTTAGTTGTAACTACGATAGCACCATTAGCAGCTTCACTACCATATAGAGCAGCCGCAGCAGCTCCAGTTAAAACTGTTAATGATGCAATATCTTCAGGGTTAATATCTGCAATTGATTCTGATGTACCCTGCGATTCAAACTCCGTACTTCCCTTCGAAGTAAAGTTAAACATTGGCACACCATCTATAACATAAAGTGCATTACTAGATTGTTCAATACTCTTCGTTCCACGCATCACTACTTTGGTGGCTCCCCCGACTCCTGATGAGCTACTATTAATGGTAACACCAGCAACTTTGCCCGACAAAGCATTAATAAAGTTCGCATCTTTATTTTTTAGCAATTCGTCCGACTTAACTTCTTGCACATTATAGCTCAATGCTTTCTGAGAACGTTTAATACCTAAGGCAGTCACGACAACTTCATCTAATAACTCTGAGTCTTCCGACAAAGTCACCGTGTAACGGTTTTGGGATCCGGCACGTACCTCTTTAGGTGAATAACCAACATAAGAAAAGACTAGCAAATCGTTGGTATTCACGGTCAAGTCAAACTCTCCATCGAAGTTGGTGATGGTTCCGTTTGCCGTATTTTTCACCTTCACGTTTACACCGATAAGTGGTTCTCCTTCAGAATCGTAAACGATGCCTGATATTTGTTTTTTTATTTTATTCTCAGACTGTATAATATGTAAAGAGATAAAACCATCTTTTATACTAAAAGTTAGTCCCGAATCTTTCAATACTGATTTTAAGGCAGACTCTACAGATGTGTTTTTAATGTTGACATCTACTTTTCTGTTTGTAGGAAGCAGCGACTCATTATAAGCTATAGAAAACTTGCCTTGTTCTCCGATTTTCTTTAGTGCCTCCTTTAGCGTTATTTGATTCTCTTGAAGAGTAATCTTCTGATTGTTTTGTGCATAGAGCGATGCGTTGCATAGCAACATGCCGATAAAAAGCAGAATGCTTCGTATCATTACTCGATAATAATTCATAGATTTGTAATTGTTTCTTAAGTTTTAAGATTTTGATTGTAAACTTTTAATTCTTCTGAAATAAGATTAATCTTGTTGGGGTAAGGGGTCCATCCTTATCCCAACATTTTTTCATAGGCCTAATCGATTTTATGTGTTTATATTCATATTATTTATAGATATAGCAAACACCACTCTTTTCGTGATATTTAAAATCGCCTACCACAGTTTTAAGTACTTGCATAATATCATCAAAGGTTTCGTGCCTTCTAAAGTGGAGACTAAACTTATCCGAACTAAATAGACTTGGATTAAACTGCATGTATTTGTC
Organism: Bacteroides sp.; assembly: GCA_030151635.1. GTDB lineage: Bacteria > Bacteroidota > Bacteroidia > Bacteroidales > Bacteroidaceae > Bacteroides_E. The sequence goes on from JASLDF010000132.1 coordinate 12,160, forward strand.
AAACTTAACCCCTACTTCATTCAGTATATCCGCTATGGAAGCACCCTCAAATATTAGTTCTCCTTTTTGCCATGCCGTTACCGCGTCTACATTTGGAAGAAACTTTGTCATTTTATTGGTTAAAGCATCTAACTGTACCTGTTCTCCAGGATATAAAATCGTTTTTTCTTTCGTTAATGTGCATTCTACCTCAACACTTCCCTCTAGTAAAGTGGCACAGCTATTTACACTCTTCTGATATGAAGCGACATTGAATTCCGTACCTAACGCACGAACCGACATATTTTTCGTAAGCACTATAAATGGGCGTTGGGGGTCTTTATAAACATTGAAATTCGCTTCACCAATAAGGTGTACCTCTCTGTTTTTTCCTGAAAAGTTGGATGGATACAAAATAGTTGATCCCGAATTAATGGTAACGAATGTACCATCTGGTAAAGTTATGTCCTGAAGTTGCCCTAGAGGAGCATGAATTTCTTGAATAGTGAAAGAAGAAGTGTTATCCCGACTAAGCCATAAGGTACCCCCCACAGAAACAATAGTTAGAACAGCTGCAACAGCAACTTTTCTGAACCAACGCATTTGAACGGTTTTGCTACGTGATTTTCTCTGATTAATACGTGACATTACCTCCAACAAAACACGGTCGGTATTTTTGTCTGTATCTTCTGTCGTCTTATCCCATAGGCTTAACAAAGCTTTTTCCTTATTACCCTGGGAATCTTCTGAACACAACCAATCCGAAAATTCTTTCGTTTCGTGCACGGTTACATCAGATTTGTCGATATATTGATTTAATATATTTTCGTTGTTGTCTTTCATAGTTTAAATAAACATAAGCTTGCTACTATGACAAAGACAAGATAGGCACAGTAACTACTTAAAGAAAAGTGAATAAATTATGATAAAAGTGAATATTTCTTTTTTCAAAGCTACAGAAGCTAAATACAGATGGTGTTCTACAGTTCGTAACGACAAGCCCATTTTCTCTGATATCTCTTTGTTAGCCAAGCCTTGAAGACGACTCAGCAAGAAAACTTCACGCCTTTTAGGAGGCATTTCTGAGATAATTTTAGATGTTAGTTTTTTTAGCTCTTGTGCAGATATTTCATCATAAATAGTGTTTGTTTCTTGTTCTGCACTCAAAGAATAGGCCAAGTATGCCTCGTACTTACGAATAACCTCCTCACGCTTGAAGAAATTTAATATATGGTTCTTCACCATAGTAAATATATACGTGTTATACTTTTCGGTATCTTCCCAAATATTAGGCAATTCCCAAAGTTGCACAAAAATATCTTGCGCAATATCTTCGGCATCTGCCTCCGACTTCAAAAGCTTGAATGCATAAGCCCTTACCTTAGGATAAAAGGTTCTAAAAAACAACTCAAACTTTTTTCGCTTAAGCTTTTCTGTGTTGTTAAACATGCCCGATAGATATTGGTTAACTCGATATATATTGTGTTTTTCGAGTGTGGACACAAATATATAGTAATCAAATGTTAAAACAAAGAAAATAAAAATGAGTAAATATAATCATCAGTCACAATATCTTCTTACACATCGCTTTCACCTCGTTAATCATAGCTATATTTTATGTTTATCATCTCTAAAGATTACGCCAATCACAGCACCCACCCCAAATAACACTACGCTTGCCCCACCCAGAACCGACTATCAACGACACCCTCGCCTGCTTTAAGACAGAGGTTTTCGTCATCAGCAGAAAGAAAGAGCGGATGATTAAACGACAGAACAGAACTTTTACCAGGCTATAGCAGCAAAATTGAATCGTGTAAACAGCGCATAATCAATTATTCTAGATATATTTACGAAAATTACATTCTAGAATTAATATGAAATATAGCATACAGGCCAAACAAATTTCGTTTGCCTACAATCAACAGAAAGTTCTTAAAGGACTCAATTTAAATGTACCGAAGGGTAGCATTTATGGGTTCTTAGGAAAAAATGGTGCGGGGAAAAGTACCACCATTAAGCTGATGCTGGGACTGCTAAATTGCCAAGAGGGCGATTTCGTAGTGAATGGCAGTAGCATACGCAGCGAACGTGAGCAGGTACTAAACAGCGTGGGATGCCTCATTGAGAGTCCTGCTTTTTACCAAAAGTTCACAGCCTATGAGAACCTGAAATACAACAGCTTTTATTATAAAGATTGCGATGAGAAACGGATTGACGAGCTACTCGAGTTGGTTGATTTATCGGCATCGCGCAACAAGAAAGTGAATAAGTTTTCTACAGGAATGTACCAACGCTTAGGCATTGCACGGGCGTTGCTTAACAACCCCGAAATACTGATTCTGGACGAGCCTCTGAATGGTTTGGACCCCGATGGAATCCATTTGATACGGAAGTTAATTTTGGAACTTCAAGCACAAGGAAAGACCATTTTCTTGTCGAGCCACATTCTTGACGAGGTGGAAAAGACATGCACCCACGTGGGCATTATTGACGAGGGTGAATTGCGACACGAAGGCGAGTTGAAGCACTTGCTTTTGCAACAGCAACAGGTGTTATTGACCACCAGCGAAACGGATATGCGTCGTGTAGAAGAGTTGGCGAATGCACATCAATTTACCTACCGACAAGTGAGTCCTACCGAGGCTCAAATCGGTGTTACCGATGAGCAAGAGCACCACAAACTCATCTACCTTTTGGTGCAAGAAGGCATCCACATTTATAACATCACTAGCACAAGGAATCACTTGGAAGACCTCTTCTTAAGTATGACTCATCTGGCTAAATAACCCCCTAAAAGTGTACGTATGAAACCAAATATATCTATGGTTCAGCTCTTAAAAGCCGAACTATTTAAAATAAAAAAGAATAAATCGCTCTACCTGATGCTGTTTAGTCAGTTCCTCGTTTTCTTAATTGCAGCCTATACGCTTATGCGCAATTTCGAGGATTTTACAGGTTCAAAACCAAACGTAGGAATTGTAAAAACCACCTTTACAAGTGCAGCCTTTGGGATATTGACCTACTTCTCCTATTTCCAAATCATCTTGTTCTGTTCGTCCATTTGCGAAACCGAGCGACGAAACAACGGCTACAAGCAACTCTTCATATTGCCCGTTAGCAAAGCGAAGATATTCTGGTCTAAACAGGTGTTGTACCTAACCGTTTTGGTGGCTTCATGGCTGGTTTATGTCGTTGCCTATTTGTTAGTGGCATGGATGCTCAGTGCACGTTATGGATTGCCCATGACGGATATTCTATCGCCCGAGGCACCACGATTTTTCATGAATGTATTCATCGGCATCTTGCCCCTTTATGCGCTGCAATACTTTTTGAGTTTGTTCTTCAACAAGTTCTTAATTCCCATCGCATTTGGCATCATAGGCTTTGCTGTGGCAGTTATTGGAATTGGTATCATGGCAAAAAGTGCCAATTATAATCCATACGCCTTCCCCCTTTTCCACATTGTGAACTTTGTGAAGGGTGGCATCTTTGGAGGTAAGTTTTCTAGCGGCGAGGTGTTAACGAATGCACTCATCGAATTCGCTCTACTGATAAGCATGTCTTACGCTTACTTCACGCTGCGCATCAACGCTTCGAAACGATAGTGAGGAAGAGGGAGTGAACAGTAATAAAACTAAGTTATCTCCCTAGCCACTCACGGTCGGATTCCAAGTATTATCATTTCAGCCCCAACCACCACAAAAAGAAATATGAAATACCTCTTCACACTCATTATTCTAGCCCTTTCAATTACAGCTCATTCGAGAAGTAAGAGCAAGTACTTGAAGCTGAACCGTTATGACATGGAGTCTATTGATTTTCATTTTCCTAAAACTGACTTTAATATCATTGGTTTTGGAGCTTACCATGGATCAGCAAAAACGTACGATGCCGAGATTCGACTCTTGTATAGTCTGAAGAAACAGAATGCACTTGACTACTACATACCTGAGACCAATTTTAGTCAGGCCTATTTCTTTCAACGTTATCTGGAAACTGGCAATGAAGAGCTATTGAAGGAGTTGGTCCTGGCTTTTCAAACCATCGTGAGTCAGGAAGGTACTATCGAAACGTTTGAGCATTGGAAAAACCTCAGACAACTATCTCTGTCCTACGCCCATCATCCCATAAAAGTGATGGGAATTGATGTAATCAACGAGTATAAATTTCCTATAAAACACATTCTACTTCTAACGGAAAACATTCCAAATTGGGAGTTGAGGAACGATTTAGAAAAGATTTCCTTGACTAACGATTCTAATTTCAGTATTCAAAATAAGAAGACCACGGAGCTACTCAAAGATTTCATTTGCGAATATGAAGAAAATAAGTCTAGTTATACGCAACACATTGGTGACACAATAAGCTTACACCACATTCTTAAAAACATAGCTGCAAGTTTTGATAAAGGAAGAGTTCGAGAACAAATTATTTTTGAAAATTACGTTTACCTCAAAGATATCTATCAGCTTGAAACAAAGAAACAGTTTGCAAAGTATGGATTTTTTCATCTTGAAAAAGAACGTGAACAAAATTACCCTTCATTTTTCACTAGGTTGATTGAGCAAAATATCTATAATCGAAATAAGGTAGTTACCATTATGGGCTATTTGACTAAAAGTGAAGTGTTGTGGGAAAAGCATTATGAATGCAATGGGCATTACATAAATTATACTACGCAGAAAGGTTACGGGATTGGAGATTATTGGAAAGAATATTTTAAAGGAATCAAAAAACTGAAGAAAGCCAGTCTTTCAGACCTCACCTTATTCAAACTTAACAGTCTTGATTCTCCATACAACAAGGGGGCTGACTTGATTAAAGTAAACGGACTCTTTAGAGGAAACAGTCAAAAAGGACTGAAAGGAAAAGCCACAACCCTCTTTATAGATTATGCTATTCTAATACGTAATTCAAAGAATCAAGTTCCTCTGGAAGAGTTAAAATGGACTATCGTTGAGTACCTAAATCTAGTAGCTAACCTTTATCATGTACATAAAGAAAGACTATAAACGTTATCTTATATATTAACTTCTAAGTACAATCCCCCTTCAAACATTGCTTTAAGCAAATGTTTAAAGGGGGATTGAAACAGTCACACACCCTATTCAAAGGTGTTATATTAATGCACTAAACAGCCGCCACTACCTTTTCAATAAATGCAGCACGGTGCTCTGGTTCGCCAAAACGAATGTTGTCGCAGTTAATCCATGTTGGGTTTTTGAAACCAACAGCCTGAAGGCTATTTTGAATAACAACGTTTTCAACAGCACATCTATAG
>JASLDF010000151.1 GCA_030151635.1 Bacteroides sp.
AAATGGGTCTTTTCTACCCCACTGATATAACATGCCGTACGTATCTGCAACATGTTCTATATTAGCAGAGTTTGTAATTGCACCCAAATTTCTATCCATAAACTGCCCACGAACAACACTAGTTGAATGTTTATCTGAAGACACCCAAATGTGCCAAGACCATAAAATCTGTCCTGCTGCATTCGTAATACCAACAACTGCATTACCCACATTATTACCAGGCTCAACTACCAAATAACCAGATGGACCATTTCCCACAACCGATAATGATTTAATACAACCAGACTCATTCATTCCATATTGGTTATCTGTCCAAATGAAAACAGGTTTAAACACCTCAGCATCGCCCAATCGATAGGCTTTTGTAGGATCTAGTGCATCTTTAATCCATTCGTTGCATCGTGCCACAGGAATTAGAAGTTTTCCTCCATTTCGCACAGCCATATAGCTATTCGCCGATTCTAAAGCTCCCATAGGTTTAGCTGCACAATGAATCAATACTTCCTTAGGCTCAAACTGCCCCGTAGGGCTCTTAATCAATAAAGCTACTTGAGTTTTCACATCTCCCTCCTCTTCCTTCAATTTGAAGAAAATTGGATGTCCACTCTCAGTAATGTTTTGTTCGCCCTGAGTCGTCATTAAAGTCAACACATTCTCAGGATCATTTTTTTTCTCAATGGTGTATGCCATATTGGATCTAACATAAAAAGCATGTTGGTCACCATCTAAATTATAAGACGCCTCTTCACGGTGGAATAAGTTTAAAGACTTATGATTTAAAGCGACTGTTTTGTTGATGGAGACACCATTAACAGTCAACGAGTAAATAACAAAAGAGCTACGAACTACAAATGGATTTTCCGCCACTTCTGCAGAGGTAAAGTCAACTGGTTTAATCGTATATTTTTTCTCACCACCAGCTAGAGAACCTTGTGATTCAATTCGATCAAATCCTTCATCAGCAAAAACAAAACCATTGCCTAGATACGGAACCAAGTTAAACTCCAAAGATGCAGATGAAGGATTCCATTTCACACTAAAGGACTGTGCTTCTACTGGTTTGCCATCAATCGCCCCAATATTCACCTCATTAATATCTTCACCATCAACATTGACAGTAGAGATAAAGAATTCTTTTTCTGTAGTTTGCTCTACAGATACAATGTGTTTCAGACGTCCTGCACTTATGTGAATAAAGGCTTTCCGAAGTTTAGAAGTATTCTCTCCAAAGACCAATTTAGTTTCAGCACTATAGGCACCTCCTTTTTCTACACTAGAATTCAACCAAGCAACAGCTCCACCTGCACTATCAACTATTTTATCGATAGTCCAACCTAAAGGATAGTCCGTTGTTATAATTAGAGAATTATCATTACTGCTCACTGTTCTTTCAGTACTATTAAAGACGTACTCACTTTGAGATACACCAAGTAAATATTGGCCATCAAAAACGATATCATGAATTTCACCTTCATTCCACTCAACCACATTAGATTCAACATTTATTGGCTTCGTCTCAAATGCCACATCTGGATTGTTTAACCCTGCCCCAGTAATTTTCTGAACCAACACTGTGTACTGATGGTTTCTCAAAAGATCTAGATAAGTAACACCAGCTGCACCTACTTTATTATTTGCAAGGTCAATTCGATAATAAGAAAGAGTCGTTTCATTTTCGTAGTAACCACCAATCACCAAGCATGTATTATTCTCCATACCACCTCCAGCCACACCTTTAGGCGCTTCAAAAAGATAGATGGTATTCATACATGAAAAACCTCTTCCTGCCTGTTTTGAAATTTCCAACCCTTCGTAGGTATGAAAAGAACCTTTTGGAGATTGAAAATTATCAGGTAATGAGGGCTTAAATACTTTATCAAAAGTAGGTAACCAATTTTCTTGATTAGGCGTAATTTGCCCTTTTGTACTGTAGTTATAAAGACGAATATCTGTTAGATTGAATTTTGCTTTAGATTCATCACTAAGTATAACATCAATTTTTGATAGCATCCGCACTAATGAAACATTCTTTACAATGGTATTGTCTGTAGCCACAACTACTTTATCAATATCACCAGACATTGGCATCAATTGATAATCATTCTGATTGGTATTAACGACCCATTTTTCAGTATTTTCTAGAACAAGTTTACTTAATACTTCTTTTTTAGTTGAAACACCAACTTTAAACTGATTTAAAACAGATTTTAAGTAAGGACGAGCATTCGCCAACACCACCATATTATATGTACCCACTGGTACTTTTATAGTAAAAGAGAGTTCTCCATTTGGTTTTTGAGCAATATTATCGCTATAAATAGGCTCAAAGCTATAAATACCATCTTGATCAAAGAGTAAGACTTCAATGGTTTTTACAGTATTTTCATCTTCCACAGACAAAGCACGAGTTTCAGGCTTTTGTTTATTCGCTCCTGCCACACCCACTAAAAAGCTAACCATTTTCTGATTAGCGGCAATTTCTGGCAAATCGGTAGGTATATGCTCGTTTGCGCAGCTACTTACCATTAATAAGCAAAGTAACCAAGAAAAAGATGTAAATATATATTTTTTCATAATTTCTAATTCAGTCCTAAATTAACCTAAGAATTTTTTAGGCAATAGAATAAGCTTATATACAACTATATATTAGTTTAAACTTCAGGGTCTACAGGAATTTGTTCCCATTTTGGTAAACTCACAATTACCTCTGCTCCTTTAAATTCAATCTGTATTAAAATTTCGATTTGATCAACATCTTCATACTGTGTATTATGGTCAACCATAAACTGTGCGATATTGACTTCAGCCAATTGTTCTCGATCAGATTGCTTGTGTACATAAACGTTCATCTCTGTATTTCCATCCAATAGAGGAGAGTTAAATTGATACATAAATGCACTTTTATCTGCAAAGTCAATCAAATCGGCAATACTTTGATATTTGATATATGAGTCTGATCTATTCAACTGAAAATCGATTTTATCAGGAACTTGATCTAGACTTAACAATGGAGCCAACATCTCTCCCTTATCATTTAAATCTTGCATTCCCTTGACGTACACACGAATTTGAGCGTGAGCCGAACGGAATGGCACTTCTTTTACAACTTGCTCCGATTCAGGAACAACAACCTCTAGTAACTCTGGTGCCGAT
>JASLDF010000152.1 GCA_030151635.1 Bacteroides sp.
TGAATTAGCTTAATATCTAGAAAATCAGTGGGCACACTTCAATTAATATTCTGAAAAAATGACTATTTTTGCACCGAATTTAAAAGAGAATAAAATAGTGGCAAAGAAGAGAAAACAACTCCCTCTATTAGAGAAAGTAACAATTACAGATGTGGCTGCAGAAGGCAAAGCCCTAGCTAAAATGGAAGATTTAGTTATCTTCGTTCCTTACGTAGTCCCTGGCGATGTAGTGGATCTACAATTGAGACGTAAGAAAAAAAGCTATGCTGAAGCAGAAGCTGTAAAAATCCATGAATATAGTGATAAGCGCGACACCCCATTTTGCCAACATTATGGTGTTTGTGGAGGTTGTAAATGGCAAGTACTTCTTTACAGCGAACAAATAAAATACAAACAACAACAAGTTATGGATAACTTGAAACGTATTGGTAAAGTTGAGCTCCCTGAACCACATGCTATTTTAGGATCAAACAAAACAACATTCTACCGCAATAAGCTAGAGTACACCTTCTCAAACAAACGTTGGTTGACTCGTGAAGAGGTAGAAGATGACGTGAAATACGACCAAATGAATGCGGTTGGTTTTCACATTTCTGGTGCTTTTGATAAGGTTTTACCCATAGAAAAGTGCTGGTTACAAGACGATATTTCTAACCAAATTCGTAATGCTGTGCGCGATTATGCATACGAACACAACTTTACATTCTTCGATCTTAGACAGCAAGAAGGTTTGTTGCGAAGTTTGGTTATTCGTACTTCTACAACTGGAGAACTAATGGTTATCTTGATTTGTAAAGTAGTATCGGACGAAGACAAAGCAATGATGAACGAGATGCTTGCTCATATTGGTGAGAAGTTCCCTCAAATAACATCATTATTATACATCATTAATAATAAACTGAACGATACTTATTCCGACTTAGATGTATTTACCTTTAGAGGTAACGACCACATTTATGAAGAAATGGAAGGTCTTCGATTTAAAATCGGACCAAAATCGTTCTACCAAACAAACTCAACACAAGCATACGAACTATATAAGGTAACTCGTAACTTCGCTAAATTAACTGGCGATGAATTGGTTTACGATCTTTATACAGGTACGGGTACTATTGCTAACTTTGTTGCGAAACAAGCCAAACAAGTAATTGGTATTGAATACGTGCCTGAAGCAATTGAAGATGCACATGTCAACTCGGAAATCAATAAGATTGACAATACATTGTTCTATGCAGGGGATATGAAAGATATCTTAACACAAGATTTCATCAACCAACATGGTCGTCCAGACGTTATCATCACAGACCCTCCTCGTGCGGGTATGCACCAAGATGTTGTTGATGTGATTTTATTTGCAGAGCCAAAGCGAATTGTCTATGTTAGCTGTAATCCTGCTACACAAGCAAGAGACTTACAATTACTAGATGGCAAATATCGTGTTGCTGAAATTCAACCTGTAGATATGTTCCCACATACACACCACGTTGAGAATGTTGTTCTTCTCGAAAAGAGAGATTAAACAAAGAAAAATGAAAAAAGAAGGAAATAAAGAGCGTTATTTCGCTCGTGCACGTAATCAATACACCGACTATCGTGTGAATCAACCAACAACTCTTATGGAGTTTTTAGCAATGAAAATGCCTGACGCTAGTCGCACCACGCTAAAAAGTTTTTTGAGCCAAAGACAAGTGTTTGTTGATAAAAAAATTGTAACTCAATTTAACCAGCCACTTGAGAAAGGTATGTTGGTTCAAATTCTGAATACAAAGCATAAAAAGAATGAACTAAAAAGTCGTGACATTCATATTCTTTACGAAGATGCATACATCTTTGTTATCGAAAAAAGACCAGGTATCTTAGATGTTTCTACAGGTAAGAAACGAGGCAAATCTGCTCACGCTATCTTAACAAACTATTTAAAGCAAACTAAACATGGTGCTGAAGTATTCTTGGTTCACAAAATGGAGCAAGCAGAATCTGGTATTATGGTTTTTGCGAAAGACGAAAAAACAAAATTCAACTTCCAAGATCACTGGAGACAAATCATTATTAACTATACCCTTGTTGGATTAGTTGAAGGTGAAATGCCTGAAGAAAAAGGAACTGTTGTTTCTTGGATTGACGAGAATAGAACACTTCAATTCTCAAACTCGGTTAATGAAAGTCCTGAAAACGTGATTAAAGCGGTAACTAAATTCCGTGTTATTAAACGTGCAAATTCACTTTCAATGGTAGAGTTTGATCAATTGGAAGATCGCAATAATAAAATTCAAATTCAAATGGCTCATATTGGTCACCCATTGTTGGGCGATAGAAGATATGGTCAATTGGTTTCTCCACTTAAACGTATGGCCTTGCACGCTTTCTTGTTAAGAATGCGTCACCCTGTTACAGGCGAGTTAATGAAGTTCGAACTTACTTATCCTAAAGATTTCAGAAACTTGATGGTTAAGCAAGAAGATAATAACAAAACTTCAAAATCAGAACCTACTGATGAAGAGGTTATGGATTAATTTCCAAACTAACAAGAAGGGCAGCTATGATGTAGTTGCCTTTTTTTATGCTTCAAACTCATCCTTAAAACTCAAGGATAATATTTAAACTAGCTGGTAAACTAAAGAACTATCAAAAAAAACGAACGGCACATTACTTTAAGATAATGTGCCGTTCGTAAATCCTTATTAAAAGTTTAATTATTAATATTTAGGTTCTAGTTCCTTTAACCACTTTTGCATGCGATTAGGATAGTCTGTAATAATAGCATCAACGCCTACTTGCAACATATATGTTAAGTTACTTCGTTTGTTTACAGTCCAAGGAATAACTTTCATTCCCCAACGATGCGCTTTATCAACCATCTTCTGACTCACCTTTTTATAATGAGGACTATAGATTTCTGGAACAAAAGAGAGTTTATTTAAATCTTTCTCGAATCGTCCCGATTTGTTTACTAGATAAGATAAAACCACTTCCGGATAGAACTTATGCATATATTCAAGGGTACGAACGTCAAAAGACTGAATAATGGTTCTGTTTTTAATTCCTTTATCTTGAATCACCTGCATACAAAGTTCTGAGAAACGATCAAAACGAGGAGCTAGACGATTATCTTTTATCGGTGCAGATTTAATCTCAATATTATAATAAACAGGTGGGAGGTTAAATTTTTTCGTATACTTCTCAACTTCATCAATAACTTGAGAAAGTAAAGGTACGGATACGCCTACATTTTGACGAGTTGGAAAATTCTTTTGAGGTATTAAACCAACATCGTATTTACGAACATCTTCATATCTCATTTGATAGATGGCATGTTGCATTTTAGTGCCCTGATCTATTCTTACACCACCTGGTGCTAATGCTTTTTTCGGTGTGAAATAAGGGTCATGGCTAACCACAACAACATTATCAGCAGTAACGTGGACGTCAAGCTCTAGGACACGGACACCCATTGCAACAGAGTTAAGCATGGCAACAACTGAGTTTTCAGGGTATAGGCCTGCACCTCCACGATGAGCATGAATGTCTAGTTTGTTTTGTTGGGCAAAACCAAGAGTAAAGCTTAGAAACATCATTGCAACAAATGTGCAATGTTTAAGGTTTAGGTTCCAATTTTTCTTCATTCGTTCGTGTTTAAATTGATTTTATTAAAATAATATACTAGCAAATATACATAGTTGTAGTCTTTAAATGCAATTTTTTGATGCATTAAACTCGACATTTACAATAACAACATCAATTTACATAAAAAAACGACTATACAAGTGTCTAACTCCGTTTATTTGTAGTTAATTCAACAACTTGCACCAAAATATGGAACAACATAAAAGGGACACCAAGTAGTATGGTATCCCTTTATTTGATAGTTTCAAGAAAATTGAATTGTAGATTTACTTGATCGAATTCTGTGCGAAAAACACTTGTTTAGTGTTCATCACGAAATAAGATTTATCGCTTAGTTTAGCTCTGGTTGAATCTTTTCAAACCAAGCATCGATACGTCCATCTGTTAGATCGTATTCGTTTGCTTCGTCTAAAGCAAGACCAACAAATACACCATCAATTAATGATGGAGAATC
>JASLDF010000170.1 GCA_030151635.1 Bacteroides sp.
TCTTTGTACTAGTTGCCCAGTAGATTTATTTAACCACCTGCGACGTTTTACATGCAGAAATACACTATTGCCTCTTAAGGGAAAGTCTTGTATGGTTACCTCATTATGAAAACCATGAGCTGCTAGAGGGCTCTTCTCCTCGTGGCTAGGAGGATTATTTAGCTCTTCAAAGTAAAGATGCATCACTTCACCTTGCTTTATTGTTTTTACTAGGTTAAAGTGATCTACTAAAAATTCAGGGAGAATCAACTTTATAACTCAGAGTAGTTTTCCATATGGATTTATTTATATCCGTAAAGTAAGTTGTTATTTCTCAATGAAACACAACTTCTAGGATTGACCCACAATATTCGCTATTCTACATACTAAGAAAATAATATCGCAACCTCGTCCAAATAAGACCTAGAATCTCTTATTTTAACATAGAATATCAGCCCTATTATTAAAATACTTCAAGTCCATAATTAACCTATACGATATATAACAGAGTAGAATTGTTCGATGACGTCACTACCACATTCTTATAGCAACAGACTAGTTAACCAAAACTACTTTTTCAGTTCATACACAGGTTTAGGATTATCTATCTAAAACATACAGTTTTGAAACAAAACTTAAATCGGGATAACTAAAACGAGCCAAGCAATACATATATCATTTTAGTACATATTTGTTACAAATAAAACCAAGCAATACAGCCCAAAACAATACTACAAGCAATAAATAGACAATCACAACACATTCAATTACTTAAATATTTACATCTCAAGACGTCAAAACAAGCGTTTTAAACCAACACACACGCCTACAAGTATTTAGATTATTCAGTTACATTCTTAAAAAAGAATAATAAACAGTTGGATTTAAAACTTTATTAATTTAATTTTACAGACATATTATTATAATTAATGATTAGTAGTCATATTTTTCATCAAAACAAGGTAATATAACGCTCTTTTAAGAAGAGAACATGACAAGACAATTTTTTAAGTCTAGATAGACTTTTGTTAGACAAGACAATTTATTATAAACTTACTTATTTACTTTTTTACAAATGACGAAGAATTTCAGATTATCGTTATGGGGAGTATTGATACTTCTCATACTCTCTAGTTGTAGTTCTAAAGATGTCAACAATCAATCTATTGATCAAGGTTTTAAGACCCGATTGATTAGCATGGCAAATCTAGCTAACACCAGAAACACATCAGATAGTAAAATCACTAGTGAAAGTATTAACTTTTATCTTTTCAGCAAAGACAGCGATAATAAGAGTGAACTTCTTTATTATTGTAATGGAAAAGATCTTAGCTACGATGACAGTGGCAATAAAACAGTTGTAAAAATTAAGTTTCCGTTCTCCATCAAAGGAGAAGTTAAATTAATAGCACTAATCAATCACCCATTACAAGTGAATAAGGAATCGATAGGGATGACTTACAAAGATTTCAAAGAACAACTAACGTATACAGTAAATACTAAAATTAATGGAACAACACCTCCATATTGGGGAGTTGTAAACTTTGATATCGACGCTAAAAACCAAGAGAATTTACCATTGAGATTTTTCAAAAGCTTTGCTAGTGCTAATCTTAAACTAGGCGATCAAAGCAAAGCTAACTATAAAATGGAAAGCATAAGTTCAGTACGAATTTATCGCTCCATCAATTATGGTTATATTCACACCGAAGAAAGTTACATTAAAGATAACTCAATCACACAAACAAATATACCATCGATTGTCCCTGCTAAAGGTGGATACATCGGCAATGACAATATAATTAGCTCTATCCTAGAAGCTAGTAAATCTCCTTTGACATATCAGTTAGATACTCCTAACAGTGAGTTTACAAACGAAATATTCCTTCCGGAAAACCAACAAAATGAGAAATCGGAAATGGGTAAGGTAGTAGCTATAGTGGTAGGAGTAAAACTAACAGTTGATGACTTAGAACATTTTTACCGTGTAGACTTTGCTGATTATGGGTCAGATGAATCTGTAAAATACAAACCTATAATTAGAGGTCATGCATACCAGTTCAATCTTATGGGAGCCAAAGATAAAGGTGCCTTAACTCCTGAAGATGCACTAAAAAAACAAATCAACATAGATATAACAGTTACCGATTGGAAAGACTATAGTATTGATGGAGAATATCTAAGTGGTGAATATAACCTTGAGTTAGATAGCAGCAAGCTTGAATTTGATTTTAATAAAGGCCTAAGTAAAGTTGTTCCTTTTCAATCTAATTTAGATTCAGAACAACTAAAGGAATTATTAAAAACTGAGGTAAAACCAGAATCAGATTCTAAAACCTATTTTAATGTTAGTGTAGATTTTACTAAAAGAGAACTTACGATCACTACTTCTAGCATTAATAATTCGAGCAAGATACATGAGAACCATTTATTTATCAATTTGATTAATCAATCATTTAAAATAGAAATAAAACAAAAGCCTAAAAGTGCCCAATTTAAATTTGACAGAAGATATAACAAACCTAATGGAGTCTATATAGTTAACCAAAAACTAAATGAAAAAGTACACTATATAAATGTTAGGCTATACGCAGAAAAAAACACAGATATCGACAATTTATATTTCGAGATCACTGCTAAGAATAATGATGGACTTTACATAGATTATAAAGGAAAGTTCGGAAAATCTACAAGTGAAACTATAACAAATGAAATAACAGGAGCTAGTACAAAAATCTGGTATGAAGACTTCAAAATTCCTGTTTTAGGTACTGTAGAGTATCCTAAAAATAAAATACTAACACTAGAAACAGATTGTATTAAACCGTCATTCCTAACCGTTGAAATACCTGTAGCCTTAACACCTAAAAAAATAGTTGGCTTTTTCGGCTCTAATTACGGAATAAAATCAATCGGTAATTTTACAAATATCAGGAAATCTCCTCACTTTGGCATAAAAGCCGACGACGTGATTAAATCGGAAGGTTTAAATTATGTGGAAACTAGTAGCACAAATATACAATCAGTTATAGATAGTGAAAAACCAGATATAATCATAATTGGAGGTGGATACACGGTAAGTAAAACTAGTGCAGAAGCATTGGCTAGATTCAGTAAATCCAGAAATAATTATGGTGGATACAACCCCACTATTGTAATGAGTGCCGACCCAAGTACGTTAGAAATATTAAGGGCATTCGACTTGCTAAGTAATACATCTGGTCGAAATACAATTATCAATTTAGACGACAACATTGATAATGGATTCGACAAATCAGGAAATCAAGAGCCATACCGATACGATTTACCTATGTTGGACAACGACAGAATTACCAATGGAGCATTTTACCAACTAGCCGCATTTAGTATACAACTGGATCCGTACACAGCTGGAGCAATAAAAAAAGAAGATTTAATCTATTCTAAAATCAAAAAGTATTGTGGAAATCTTCCTTTCGGAGTTAATGCTGATAAAAAGAAGAAGTATGACTACGCACATACCATATTTAGAGATCTTAATTATCCATTACTATATATTGGAGATAGTAGATTCATTACAAAACACAGTAATTGGTATATGCAACCTAAAATATCCAATAGTGGCTCAAGAACTATAGATCCAACTAAAAAAGGTAATGTATCATTATACACATGCAATAACGGATTATTAATCGCTAATGTTTTAGATTGGGCTACACACACTGTAGAATATGGTAACAATTAAACACTACACAATGAAAACTACATATAATTTTATATACAAATTCTTATTAGTCATACTAATAGCTACACAAGCGTCTTGTGTTGTAGATAGTAATTCCGAATCAATTATTGACTCTAAATTAACAAATAAGATTCAAGTAAACTTAAAAGTTCCAACTACAAAAAACATAACTAGATCTTTAAGCGAAGAAGACACATATAAAGTAGATTTGAATACACTTAAAGTATTCTTATTTAAAGATAATCTTTTTGTTGAGGATTGTAAGGTTAACATAGAACGATCTACACAAGGAGATAGTTTTAAAGAATACAACCTTACGATTCATGTACCTGAACAGACAATGATTGCAGATTTAGTGTTCTTTGCAAATACAAATGTAATAACACCTAACTACGGTGATTCTAAGAAAGAATATTGCGAAGATTTAGTGATGAATGTTGATGGAATTTGGGATACCGATAAAAAAGACAACTTGATTCCTATGTGGGGAGAGCTTAAGAGCGTTCACTTAAATAACCCAATAAAAAATCAAACTGGAGCTTCAGGGCTAAATGTATCTTTACTAAGAGCTTTAGCAAGAATAGATATTATTAGCAATAGTACTGAAGCTAGCTCATTCCCTTTCAAAATAATTGAAGCTCATATCTACAAATCACAAAACCAATTAGCACTTGTTCCTGCACCAAATAATTATGATGCGGTTCAAAACCTTGTAACACATCCTACAGTACCTACAACTTCAGTTTTTAGTAATCCAGCAGTTATTGAACTTATCAAGGATCAGATAATAATAGGAGAAAATGGTGTAGCATTGGTTCCAGAGCAGATTGCAAAAAAAGACGGTCAAAACCTTTCAGTTGTACTTAAACTAAACATCGATAATAAAGTCGATAAATTTTACCGTGTTAATTTACATAAAAAGAACAATGACAAATATGAGGATATTGATATCTTAAGAAATCATCGCTACATTATCAATGTAACAAAAGTTATAGGACTAGGATTTGACACAGCTGAAGAGGCTGCTAAAAACCCAAGTTCAAATATCGATGCACAAGTAATTCAATGGGATGAGAATATTAACAATGGTTTTATTTCTGGCAGTTTATATTTTGGGATAAATACAGCTGATATTGAATTTAAGCCTTCTGATAACAAAGATATTACAGCAGAAATAGCTTTCCAAACCAATTTAAGTGAAGAACAGATGGGATTGTTAGCTAAAAGCATCTCATGGCATAACAACACAAATCAGTTTTCAGCTAAGCTAGACTATAAAAATAGTAAAATTATTATTTCTCCGAATGGACCAAATACAACCAATAAGGTAATTGAAGATGAGATAATGATTAAAAGAGACAAAAGTACTTTTAAAGTAAAAATTAGTCAGAATTTTATTCAACCTGCCTATCAAATTATTTGTGAAGAAACTAAAGTAGCTGGGCTTT
The DNA here is from genome assembly GCA_030151635.1 of Bacteroides sp. Lineage (GTDB taxonomy): Bacteria > Bacteroidota > Bacteroidia > Bacteroidales > Bacteroidaceae > Bacteroides_E. The sequence continues at coordinate 5,152 of JASLDF010000170.1, forward strand.
ACCAAATAGGCAGAAGCCTTACAGACGCAAATACTATTACAATAAAGACAGTTTCGGACAAAGATCTTACAGGCTATTCGTACGATATCCATACAGAAGTGCTAGATAACATGAGTTTTTATGGAAAAGGAGACTTTGTTTCTAAATCTAATGGCATGGGCAAATTTGAATCTGTGATAACATTACATGGTCAAGGAATTCCAACTGATAAACAAATTAAGTATTTCACAATAAAAGCCAATAGCTCGCTACCAACATCATGTGTTGCCAAAATAAAAATGGCTTACTCTCCCAAATTTATAGTAGCATTGGAAAAAGAAAATAATAATGGAAGTACGTTTAATGAATCCACAAATGGAAGAGACCCTCTAAGTGCTCAATTCCGAAAATCTGAAAGAAATTTTGGACTAAGTGACGAAGCTATAGTTAAAATAAAACCATTAAAAGAGCTTACAGGCCGTGAAGGTGAGGCGTATATTAGAAATAATGGAGGTTTTTTACAAGATTATGCTCAAAAATCAAGTTTAGATGAAATCTTAACAGGAAGAACTTATGGTTATGTACCAGATATAGTTATTATAGGAGGTACATATAAAAACTATAAAACAACGACAAGAAGAATTGTTGAATACCTAGAAAAAGGAGGATGTCTATTTTATATGCAAGGAGCTACATCATCAATTAAAAAACTATTCCAATCTCTTTATGAAAATGATGATGATATTAAACATAAATACATCAGATCAGCTCAAAATGCTAGTGGGAAAGCATCAACAACTTATCAATTAATCAATCACGTATCAGATCCTATTTATAATGGACCATTTGGCAACCTAAATGGAGTATATTGGAAAGATGATAAAGGATCAACGGATGCTATATTAGGATTACCTGAGCAAGACATTATTGTATATAGTGACAACGTGCCTGCTGGAGAAGAAATGGATTGGGGAAATAGAGGTGTTACTATGTTTAGACACATAGAACATAATCTAGTTTGTATATCCTATGACGATTTTGTGAGTAATACTAGTACAACACCTGGTAGTTCCTCAAATTCACCCTACCAACTGGACAAAAATTTGTTACCTGTGAAAAGTGTATTAAACTCTAGACCTGGTGGTACAGTACATAATGCAGTAATCGCCGCTAATATACTCGCTTATCTTATTGATCAAGCAGAATATGATGGAATTAATAGTTGGGACTAATCTAACACAAAATAAATACGCTTAAAAACAGCTCTAAAACGCCCTTTTACGTTTTAGAGCTGTTTTATTATAAATACAACACAAGTAAAATTACAAAATTTAAACACCCAAACATCTATACAACAGACAATTCACCACACACTTAAATAAATAATTAAATCTATAATTCTAGGATTACATATTAATTTGTTATAAATTTATGCCGTATACTATAAACTAACGGTTGGATTATTATATGATTAGCTATCAATATTGTTACTAGAAACTGAAAGTTTAAATACTGACTTAGATATAAAAGATACTTACTTATTAAATTTTACTTATGAAACGAACCTTTACATCGGCATTATGGGGGGTAATTCTATTACTAATGTTTTCGAGTTGTAATTCGGAAAACACCCTTGAAGAGCCTTTTTCCGGGAAAAACAGCATGTTGCAAGTACTTATTGATAATACTGCACTACTGGAAGTACAAGAATCCCTTGAAAATCCAATAACAAATTCGAATATTATTTTCTATGCATTTACTCAAGGAGAAGATAATGCAAAAACATTGGTACATGTATTTGATAGTTCTAATATTTCTTCACAACTAAACGGACAAACCACAACTTTAACGTTGAAATTTCCACAAAGAATTGAAGATAATATAAGCCTAGTAGCTTTAGTGAATCATACTATTCCATCAGAAAAGATCGAGATAGGAATGACATACCAAAAGATGAAAGATTTATTTGGATTCACAGTCAATGGGAAAATAGAGAATCCACTTAAACTACCTTTCTGGGGCATTAAAGACTTTAACTTGAAAGAACAAAAAGGTATACCTTTAAAGTTTAACCTTTTCAGAAGTTATGCAAGAACTAACATTAGTATTGCTGATGATCAAAAGGATGCACCATTCAAAATGAAAGAAATTACATCAGTACGCGTATATCGTTCACTTAGTAATGGTAATGCAAATACTGAGGTCAATAATATTAAATCTACTTCTATCACTAAACCAAACGTTCCCTCTAATCCAATTGGAGGTAAATACAATACAGATAAGGCTATTGCTGTAAATACGATAGAAGAAGCCAACTTGGATCCCCTTACCTACACATTAGCACAACCACTTCAGAATTTTAACAACCGATTATTCTTAATTGAATCTAATCAAGACCAAAACACGAATAGAAGTGAAGCTGTAGCCATAATCGTAGGTGTTAAACTTCAAGATTACGAAGACGTAGAACGCTTCTACAGATTAGATTATGCTGACTACACTGAAAAATCGGTACACTTCAAACCAATTATTAGAAACCACTCTTATGTTTTCAATATGAACGGAGCAAAAGATGATGGTTCAGAAAATCCAGAAGAGGCTCTAAAAACTAAAGCTAGTGTAAACTTGGATGTGGTTGATTGGGAGGATTATGAAATTTTGGGAGACAACTTAAATGGAGAATATTACTTTAGACTTAAAAATGAAGGAATAACTTTTAGTTATCTTGAAAATGACACAAAAGAAATTGAATTCTCT
>JASLDF010000185.1 GCA_030151635.1 Bacteroides sp.
AGTCTTTCATGAGATGAGGCTGTATCTCTAATTTTATCAACAGCATCAAGAATAGTATTCAGAGCTGTATCGTAACCAATAGTTGTGTCTGTACCAAAAAGGTCATTGTCGATTGTTCCCGGAAGACCAATACAAGGAATGTTATATTCTTGTGCGAAAATTCTAGCACCACTTAAAGAACCATCTCCTCCAATCACGATTAGCGCATCTATTTCTTCTTTTACCAAGTTTTGATAAGCTAATTCACGACCTTCTTTCTCTTTAAATTCTACACAACGTGCAGTTTTAAGAATCGTTCCTCCAAGTTGGATAATATTACTAACGTCTTCGCTTTTAAATTCTTTAATTTCTCCAGTAACCAGGCCTTTATAACCTCTGTAGATACCTTTAACTTTAAGTCCGTTGTAAACTGCAGCACGCGTAATAGCACGAATAGCAGCATTCATTCCAGGTGCATCTCCACCTGATGTTAAAATACCAACACACTGAATATTTTTCATTCTAATTTTCTTTTTAAGTAGTTGCACAAAGATAAGAAAACGATTAAACTCTAGCTCTTTCTTTCGAAATGAATTTGTTTTAGCTTTCTTTTTTTATATTAAATTGTGCTGTTTTGTTTCTTTTCGATGAAGTCCATTACTTCTTCCATTAGCCATTTAGGAGTTGATGTAGCTCCACAAATTCCAATAGAACTTGATTTATCGAGTAACTTGATATCAATTTCTTCTATCCCATCAATAAAATGAGTGTTGGGGTTGACATGTTTGCATTCATTATACAAAATCTTTCCATTAGAGCTTTTTTTGCCACTAACAAAGAAAATCAAGTCGTGTGATTGTGCAAATTCCTTTATATTAGGTATACGATTTGCTACCTGTCTGCAAATGGTGTCTGAGAATTTAAAATCGCCCTCTTCACCAAGTTTTTCTTGCATGTATGATACAATTTGTCCAAACTCGCCCAATGGTTTTGTTGTTTGTGAATAGAATCTTATTTTTTTATCATAGTCTAACTTCTTAGCCTCTTCAAGTGATTCTATGACAATTGCTTCTCCATTGGTTTGTCCCACAAGTCCAAGTACTTCTGCATGTCCATTTTTTCCAAAAATAACGATTTGTTTGTTTTCTTTATCTTTATCGTTATTGTGCTCTTTTTTAATTTTCTTTTGAAGAGCGAGTACAACTGGACAGGTTGCATCGATAATTGTAATGTTATTCTCTTTCGCAGTTTCGTAAGTTTCTGGTGGTTCCCCGTGTGCTCTAAGCAGTACGGTCGCATTTTGAAGTTTATTAAACTGTTCTCTGTTAATTGTAATGAGACCCATGCCTTGCAAGCGTTCAACTTCTTTACTGTTGTGCACAATATCGCCTAGACAGTAAAGTTTATCTCCGGAAGCTAGGCACTCTTCGGCTTTCGTAATTGCGTTTACAACGCCAAAACAAAACCCAGACCCTTTGTCAATTTCTATTTTTTTATCCGCCATTAATGCTTTAAGTTATTATCTCGCAGAGATTGCTTCATGATAGCGTTCCATAAGCCATTGTTGTTGCTCCGGAATTGTCATGTTGCTATTGTCCAATATTAGAGCATCTTCTGCTTGTCTTAATGGACTAACAGCTCTATTTTGGTCAATATAGTCTCTCTCCTTGATGTTTTCTAATATTTGGTTAAAATCGGCTTGCCCCGTTTTACTTAGCATTTCATCGTATCTTCTTTGGGCTCTAACTTCTGCCGATGCAGTAACAAATATTTTAAGTTTAGCAGTTGGAAATACGGTTGTACCAATATCTCTTCCGTCCATCACTATTCCTTTTGCTTCCCCCATGGCTTGTTGTTGTTTAACCATTTCTTCACGAACAAAATCTAAGGCTGCAACAAGGCTAACCTTACTAGAAACTTCCATTGAGCGTATTTTGTTCTCGACATTAACGCCATTTAAGTATGTTTCAGGTTGATCGGTATCATTATTCAATTGAAAAGAAATATGGATATCTTTAATTTTAGCTTTTAATGATTGATTATCAATGCTATTATTGTTAATAAGTCCTTCTTGCATAGCAAATAGAGTTGTAGCTCTATACATTGCACCACTATCGATATATATGTATTTAATGGTTTTTGCTAGGTTTTTTGCCATCGTGCTTTTACCACATGATGAAAATCCATCAATTGCAATTACTATCTTATTCATATTGTTGTATTTTATAATTATGCTCCAAAGATATAGGTATTTTATGACCTAGTTTATATGAAAGGTTCAAAAATGCGCTAATCTGATGATTTCTGTTTTCTAGCTTCCCTGGTGTTCGTTTAATCTATGGATAGATATGGCTATTTATGCTTTGTTAACTTTTGGCGAAGATAATTTTATCGCTGATTATATGTAAATATTGATGTTATCCATATATTTGTGAGAATATAAACTCGCATTCACAATTTATTAATCATATATATAATTATGGAAGTAAAGAAATCCCCTAAAGCAGACTTGGAAAAAAGAAAGTCTACTTGGTTGCTTCTTGGTTATGTTATTGTTTTAGCATTTATGTTTGTCGCTCTTGAGTGGACTAAACGTGATGTTGTAATTGATACCAGCCAAGCAACTAAAAACATCGAGTTAGAGGAGGATGTTCTGCCGATTACAGATCAGAACACCCCACCGCCACCACCACCACCGCCACCTGCGGAGATTCCACCTCAAGTGGAAGAAATTATCAATATCGTAGATAATGATAAAGAGGTAGCAGATGCTAATATTGCCGATTCTGAGGATACAGGACAAAAGATTGAAATCAAACCAGTTGCACCTGTTGTCATTGTAGATGATGAACCAGAAGAAGAAACTATTTTTGTTGTTGCAGAAACTATGCCAGAGTTCCCTGGAGGTATCGCAGAGCTTATGAAGTATTTAGGTAAAAACATTAAGTACCCAACTATTGCTCAAGAAAATGGTGTTCAAGGTCGTGTAACTGTTACATTTGTTGTTAACCGTGACGGTTCTATTGTCGACCCTCAGGTTATCCGTGGAGTTGACCCATCATTAGACAAAGAGGCTATCCGTGTGATTTCTTCAATGCCTAAGTGGAGTCCTGGTAAACAACGTGGTAAAACAGTACGTGTTAAATACACTGTGCCTGTTACATTTAGATTGAAATAGTATTTTATAAATAATAAAAAAAGGCTGCAACTTTAGCAGCCTTTTTTTTAGTTAATATGCAGTAGTATGAAATCAAACTCACAAGTAGTAGATATTATTAATGAATATATTAATTCTCTTCAATTAGATAGAGAACCAAAGAACTTATACGCTCCAATCTCTTATGTTTTATCTATAGGAGGTAAAAGAGTAAGACCTCAACTTATGCTTTTGGCTTATCAGCTATACAAGGATAACTTTGAAGAGGTGCTACCAGCTGCGGCAGCTATTGAGGTATATCATAATTTTACGTTACTTCATGATGATTTAATGGATAATTCGGATTTGCGTAGAAATAAACCGACAGTTCATAAAGTTTGGGATGATAATACTGCAATTCTTTCTGGTGATGCGATGCTTATTTTGTCGTATCATTTACTGGCAAAAGTCCCATCCAAGCATTTAGCTAAAGTGTTAGAAGTCTTTAATACAGCAACACTTGAAATTTGCGATGGTCAACAATATGATATTGAATTTGAACACCGACTAGATGTAAAAGCTGAAGAATATCTTCACATGATAGCTTTAAAAACTGCTGTCCTTTTGGCTAATAGCATGAAAATAGGTGCCATTATAGCAGGAGCGTCTACTAGAGATGTTGAGCTGATTTATCAGTTTGGATTGAATATAGGTCTTGCATTTCAGTTGCAGGATGATTATTTAGATGTTTACGGAGATCAAAAAGTTTTTGGAAAAGCTACTGGTGATGATATTGTTAGTAATAAAAAAACCTATATGCTAATTCAGGCTTTAAATTTAAGTAAAGGAGAGGTTCATGATGAACTTTTAAAGTGGATTAAGGCTGATTCATTTGATGAGTCTGAAAAAATAGCTGCTGTGATTTCTATTTATAATAAAGTGGGTATTGATCAAGTATGTAAAGCTAAAATGCAAGAATACTTGTTAAAAGCGATTGATTGTCTTGACAGAATCTCCGCTCCAGAAGCGAATAAGATTCAGTTAAAAGAGTTGGCAAGAGATCTCATGAATCGCCAAATTTGAGCATGATGAAATTTATAGACTCACATTCACATATTTATAGTGATGACTTTAGCGATGATCTTGATGAGGTAATGGCTAGAGCACGTGAAGTTGGAGTTGATAAAATATTACTACCCAACATAGATGTTGATAGCATTAAACAGCTTAAGGATACTTACCTATCTTATCCTGATTATACCTATCCAATGATGGGGTTACACCCAACTTCGGTGGATGGTAATTACAAGCAATTATTAGATATTATTCATGCTGAATTAGTTTCAAAAGAAATACCCTATATAGCTGTCGGTGAAATAGGCTTAGATTTTTATTGGGATAAAACCTATGTAGCGGAACAGATTGAAGCACTTAAAGAGCAATTAAATTGGGCTTTAGAATTAGAATTACCTGTTGTTATTCATTCACGAGATGCTTATGCTGCAATTAGTGAAGTTATTTCATTAGCAGAGTATAAAAATCTAAAGGGAGTTATTCATAGTTTCACAGGGTCGGTTGAGGAACTCAATTTGTTCTTGCCTCTTGAAAATTGGTTTATAGGAATTAATGGAATTGTAACATTCAAGAATTCGAATTTATCGGAGGTTGTAACTCAAATACCATTGAATCGTTTATTAATTGAAACAGATTCACCTTATTTGGCTCCAGTACCTAAACGTGGAAAAAGAAATGAGAGCTCATTTTTAATACATACATTGTTAAAATGTGCCACTTGTTTAAATATTCCTGTTGAAGAATTGGCCGAAATTACCAAGAGAAATACAGAATATCTGTTTGGGCTCAAAAAAACAAATAATTAGATTTTAAAGTTTATTAATTTTATCAGCTTTCCTTATATATTATAATGCTATTTTTAGGGAGATGATAAAAAAAAGAATACATTTGTAACTATTACGCGGATTGTACTATATTTGTTATAAATATGGTGAGCATTAATCTGAGTATATTAGGAGAGGTGCTCGAGTGGCTGAAGAGGCACGCCTGGAAAGCGTGTATACGCCAAAAGTGTATCGCGGGTTCGAATCCCGCTCTCTCCGCGAATTTTATATTAAATAAATCGACAATAATAAATATTAATTAATTAATCTTAAAAATTAGACACACAATGAAAAAGTTATTTGCAATTGTTGCTGTTGTAGGTGCTATGGCTTTTGGCTCTACTCAGCTAGTTAATGCTCAAACTCCAGAAGCAGTAGAACCTGCAGTAGAGCAAGAAGCAGTTAAAGTTAAAGAAGAAGTTGCTCCAGTGGCTGCTCCAGCTGTTGTAGAACAAGGTAGTATCCATAAAGAACTTAAAGTTAAGTTTATTGAAGGTACTGCATCTTTCATGAGTTTAGTTGCTATCGCTCTTGTAATTGGTCTTGCTTTCTGTATTGAAAGAATCATTTACCTTAGCTTGGCTGAAATCAATTCAAGAAAATTCATTTCTCAAATTGAAGCAGCTCTAGAAAAAGGTGATGTTGAAGAAGCTAAAAAAATCGCTAGAGACACAAGAGGTCCTATCGCATCAATCTACTACCAAGGTCTTATGAGAATTGACCAAGGCATCGATGTTGTAGAGAAATCTGTAGTTTCTTACGGTGGTGTACAAGCTGGTTACCTAGAAAAAGGTTGTTCATGGATTACTCTATTCATTGCAATGGCTCCATCTTTAGGTTTCTTGGGTACTGTAATTGGTATGGTTCAAGCATTTGATAAAATTCAAGCAGTAGGTGATATCTCTCCAACAGTTGTTGCTGGTGGTATGAAAGTTGCATTGATCACAACTATTTTTGGTCTTATTGTTGCTTTGATTCTACAAGTATTTTATAACTATATTCTAGCTAAAATTGAAGCTATTACAAGTGAAATGGAAGATTCTTCTATTACTCTTCTAGACATGGTTATCAAATATAACTTGAAATACAAAAACTAATAAGCAATGAAATTATCATATAAGTTATCATATTACGTCTTATATGCAGTTTTTGCTGCCATTATAGTTGTATTGGGGCTTTTTTACCTAGGTGGTGAAATGGCTGATCCAATCATACCAATGATGGACAACCCTGCAAATACAGACGCATTACTGTACCTAATATATGTAATCTTAGGTGCAACAATTGCTGTAACTGCAATTGCATTTGTTTTCCAATTTGTTTTAGCTCTAATTGATAATCCTGCTAATGCGTTAAAATCATTAATCGGTGTTATCGTTCTTATAGCTGTGCTTGTTATTACTTGGAATATTGGTAGTGGAACAGAGTTATATCTTCCAGGTTATGATGGTACGGATAACGTTCCATTTTGGTTGAAATTAACAGACATGTTCTTATTCTCAATCTACTTTTTATTAATTGTTACTATTGTTTCTATCATTGGTAGCGGTGTTAAAAAGATGATTTCATAAGAATATATCAATCTGTTTAAAAAAATAATCAATAAAAAGTAATAACAATGGCAAAAGGAAAAAGAGAAGTTCCCGAAATTAACTCTAGTTCGACTGCGGATATTGCGTTCCTATTGCTGATTTTCTTCTTGATTACAACTTCTATGGATACCGATATGGGGTTAGTTAGACAACTGCCTCCTATGCCTGATGAAAATCAGCCAAAGAACGAAGACATAGAAATTAAAGAAAGAAATATTCTTCAAGTTATGATTAATAGAAATAATGAAATCATGTGTAATGGTCAAATTATTGCTATTAATGAACTAAGAGAAAGAGCAAAAACGTTTATCGCAAACCCTAATAACGATTCTGATAAACCAGAACGTATTGTGGTTGAAAATATTGATTTTTTCGGTGACTATGTAGTTACTAAGAATCATGTAATTTCAGTAGCGAATGATGGTGATACTTCATACAGTGCATACTTTGAAGTTCAAAACGAATTGGTTGCAGCATATAACGAGTTACGTAATCAACTTTCTCAATCGAAATGGAGAAAAGATTATGACGCTTTAAACGATGATCAACAAAAAGCAGTTCGTAAGATTTATCCTCAAAAGATATCTGAGGCTGTACCGAAACAATATGGAGGGAAAAAATAATGGGAAAATTTAATAAAACAGGTAAGAGAGGAATGCCTGCCCTTAATACATCTTCTTTACCTGACTTGATCTTTACTTTACTGTTCTTCTTCATGATTGTAACAACAATGCGTGAGGTGACATTAAAAGTTCAATTTAGGGTTCCAGAAGGTACAGAGCTTAACAAATTAGAGAAAAAGTCTCTTGTGACATTTATTTATATGGGTAAACCACTTGATAGAACACAAGGTACTGCTTCACGAGTTCAGATTAATGATGTATTTACCTCAAAAGCGGGTGATATTCATGAGTTCGTAGCTCAAGAACGTGCTAAGATGTCAGAGGCTGATCAGCCACTGATGCAAGTATCTCTAAAAGTAGATAGTGACACTAAAATGAGTGTTGTATCTGATGTTAAGAAAGAATTAAGAGAGGCTTCTGCTTTGAAAATTAACTATTCTTCTCGCAAACGCGGAGATTAAGGATATTCAACTTTGTTGAAATATTAAGGGTGTAAACAATTGTTTACACCCTTTTTTTGTCTGGTTATTTATTTGATGTTGTATATAAAAAAAGTGGTGAAGTAAGTCTACTTCACCACTTTTCTATTTATTGTAGGAAAGTCACTCCGATATATTATATACTTCTTTATACATCTTATTAACGACTTCATCATAGTCCTTTTGTTCATTTAGTTCTCCTCTACACATTAACATCATTGGTAATGCTGTTTCTGTGCTTCTGTAGGGAGGTTGTGCATACTCTTGACTCCATAGTTCAAATTTATATCTTTGATAGAAGCCAACGCGTCTTTTGGCTGTGTTTGAAGTTGGCATTTCAACTTCCAGAATAATTGGTTTGTCAATTAACTCCTCAAGAAGTGTAAGCACTTCACTGCCATATCCACCATTTCTTAGTGTGTTATCAATAGCGAAATGTTCTATATAATAAAAATTGTTGAAATCCCAGATTGTCATCAGGCCTACGAATTTACCGTCGTGGCATACAATATTGTTGTTAAACAACGGATTGCTGTCGGTAAGTACTTTCCATTGCTTGAGAGGTCGATACTCTTCTAATGGAAAAGACGTTGTAAGAAGTTTTTCAACGTAAGCATATTCTTCTGTGTCTGCAGACGTAATTCGTTTTAATTCAATCATATATATTGTTGTTAATCTTCAATGTAAAATTTGATTAAGTTCTCAATAGCCTGTTGGCATGCACCACAAAAAGATGGGTATGTGTTTGTTTTCATTCGACAATCAAGAGCAGGTCTATAAATACCTTTACTTGAGTAGCCACCACCCTCATATACTCCAATGGGATATTGTTTGTTCTTATCTATTGGGGTTGGTATTGGTGTATTTGCATTAAGTAGGTTCTTCCATTTCTTTTCGAAGTGAATTAACGTAGTAATATTAGGCTCCCATGGTTCAATATCCAATGGGTAGATATTTGTCAACACATCATCTTCGTAAAAGTATTCATCAGCTAATCCTCCAAAGCTGTGGCCGAATTCATGTACAACAACAGGACCAAAATCTTCGTGGTGTGCTGCTGTAAGGGTATATGAATTATATATTCCACCACCTCCGTATTGTTGTGTGTTGGCAATGATAATAATGTGTTCATATGGTATGCCTGCTAGCTCATCATGTACTTTTTTGACATTCTGTGTTGTTAGGTATCTCGGAGAATAAAATGTGTCAAATGATGCTGAAAATGCAGTATTTCTCCAAATGTTTTGATGGGGAATACTAACTCCAGTATCAATAGATATACTACCTACTGCTACAAAATTGAAAACATGTTGATAGCTTTTAAACGGTTCATGCTCTAGAATACTTTTTACTGCCAATTCAGCATCTTTATAAAACACATTAATTTCCTGAGCTGTATAACCTTCTGCTAATATTGCAACATTAATAGGGTTTGTAACTTTAGAATTATGAACTATGCGATATGGAGTTATTTCCTCTATGCCCTTAGGTCTAATTAAAATATCATTTGGATCTACAACATGTGTAAGCTTAGCAATTCGTTTATGATTTAAATCATACAACGATATGGTAACATCTACTTTATTTCTAGGATACGGAATCAAAAATGTGTTTTCGAAAGATCTTGCCGTAAACTTTGCCTCATCTGTATCTAGCCATTCTTGGAAAAGCGATGAAAATGAATTTGTATATATTAATTCTCCCGTTGTACTATCTTTGACACGTATAATGCCATTCCCTTTTAGTGGATTGATTGATAGTTTTGAGCGTTTTCCTGCCCAACTTGGATAGTAAATTAATTCGTCAAGGCTGATGTTTTGCTTCTCACTATTTCCACTGAAAATATAGTCTAAACGCAGTGTCTTATTTTCGAAGAAACGGTCGAAATCCTGCGCTTGGGACATTGTAGCAGTAACAAGGCCTAAAATTATGATAATGAGTCTCATGATTGTCTAATTAGTTTGAGTACAAAAATACGAACTTATTGTAGATAATTAAAATATATGCTTTATTCACTCCAAATATTATAATAATACCGATTAAATATTAACTTTGAAGTGCAAAAACAAGTACAGCATTATGATAAAATATGATTTAGATGATCTTGACAGACAAATTTTAGGTCTGATTGCGGATAATGCACGTATCCCGTTTCTTGAAGTCGCTAGGGCTTGTAAAGTCTCTGGGGCCGCCATACATCAACGTATTCAACGACTGATAAATGTTGGTGTTATAAAGGGCTCCCAGTATTTGCTAGATCCCGAGAAAATAGGATTTCATACTTGTGCTTATGTGGGGCTTTTTCTGAAGGAGAGAGATTCTTTTGAGTCGGCAATAAAATCTTTAAGAGAGATTCCAGAGGTTGTTGAATGTCATTTTACTACTGGAAGATATGATATATTTATTAAGATTTATGCGCAAAATAACAATCATTTGTTGAGTATAATTCATAATAAGTTGCAAAAAATAGGGGT
>JASLDF010000232.1 GCA_030151635.1 Bacteroides sp.
GTAGAGAGTAGACCTGACAAAAAACCTTTGCTTTCAGACCTTAGAGAATCGGGAGCGATCGAACAAGATGCAGACGTTGTAATGTTTATTTATCGTGCTGAATACTATAAACAAGTTCTTTTAGATAATTCAAATATGGAAATAGAAAATGGAATAGAGCTGATAATTGCTAAAAATCGTTCAGGTAAAACAGGTTCAGCATTTTGTCAACATGATGGAACATTAAATAAAATATTTGACTATAACAGCTTGAAAGATAGGTTTAATAATCAAAATAATGATGTTCCTTTTTAATTTTAACTAAAAACTATTTGTTTTGTTGAAAACTATACATATATTTGTGAAAGTATTAATTAAAAAATAAAATTATGAAGTTTGAAAAAGGAGACGTATTGCACTCGGTAGATTACGTAAACCCAATAGGGTGGATAATTATATTTGATGGTTATTGTCCAGAATTTAAGTATAGCGTCATGCTCAATCGTAATCAAGAATTGGTATATAATGATACTTGTGTAGGTAGTGGGTTTAAATTAGCAAATTCAGAGCAAAAGAAAATACTATTTGATGCCCTAGCTAAAGAAAACAAATATTATTGCGAAAAAACTAAAACAATCAAAGAAATGAAAAAAGAATTTACAAAGAAAGATTTAAAAAGTGGAATGTGGGTAGAAAGTAGAGAAGGTAACATATATCTAGTTTTGTTTAATTGTGATACTAAACTATATGGTAGTCAAAAATTATGCTTCGTAAGATATGGCACTTTTATTACATCTGACGAATACGATGAGGAGCTTTTAGCTAACGAATATAGTAGTTTTGATATAGTTCGAGTTTACTATCATGGATCAGTAGGGGGTAAAACATTAAAATTTGAAGGTACTCCTTTAATTTGGGAGCGTGAAACACAAGAAGACAAACAAATGAAAGAAATGCAATTCAAGTTAGAAGAAATGAAAAAAGCTTACAATGAATTAGAAATAAGTATTTCTGAAACAATAGATAAAATAAATGGACTGAAAAAATGAATATAGATGCTTTTTGCGAAAAAGTTGGAGTTATAAAGGAGATATTATTAAGTAAATCAAGACAAAAAGACATTGTTAGCTTGCGTCAAATATATTGCTTTATATGTAGAGAAAAATATAACATAGAACTTAAAAATATAGGTGATAGAATAAATAGGAATCACGCAACAGTAATACATTCAGTAAACAAGGTTAAAGACTTAATAAGCATTAAAGACAAAGAAACAATTAAAACACTTGAATATATAGGATATGAAATTGAAGTTTAAACAGTCAAAAGATAGTGATAATACTATATTAGTTTACAATCCAAATATGACTAAGATAGCACACGTAAATAGCAAAAGTAGGAAAGTTTCTATTTGTGGCAACTCGGTATCAAAGTATCTAGAACGAACTAATGGACTTGAAAAGACAAAAGAAATAATACTTGAACATTATGATAATTGGGTATATGAAAATTCACCTTTCAGCAAGTTGAATAATGATGATTTAAACAAGTTACAAAATAGTTTTATAGCAATAAACTTGTTAAGTGCATCACTTGATAATATTGTACAAGATGTTATTAAGATAAGTAAAAGTATAGACTTTGATATTGATAGTATTGGCGAATTGTCTGATATATTAGAAAGTGTAAACAAGTCGAGTGTTAACGTTCTAGGTCAAGATTTAGCTATTGATGTGTTCGATATATCTGATGATATTACAAGCAATGTTATATCTAAATCTAATGAAATAAGGATTAAAGCATTGAATATGATAAAATAGTTACGTTTTTTATTGGATATATCAAAACTATGTTATACATTTGTATTAGTAACAATTAAAAATAGCAATTATGAATAAAGAATTAATAGCATCAAAGTTTTTTAAGCATTTAGACGATACAGCATTAATCGGATATAGCGATTTTCACCAACATTTCAATGATTACATTGTATCTATAACATTTTATCCATTTGTATTTGACTTGCAGATATTGAGTGTAGAAGTATTAAACTCAGATTGGGATATTAAGGAGCAAGAATCTACTCAATTAGAAGAATATATTCAGCCACTTTTAGAAGATTATAATTCAAGAAACAAAGAATCAATTAAACAACAAAAACAAATTAAAGAAGATGAAAAAGGATAAAACAAAAACAACAGGATACTATCTATGGTATATTATGATAACAATAGCACTATCAATAGTGCTATTTGTAGCATCAAAATCAATATATGATAGATGGTTTAGCGAAAACGCAATAGACGCAATGCAATACAATGAAATGATTAACTATCAACAATTGCAATGCAAAAACGTTTATAGTGATGGCGAAAGTATAGTGATAAGAACAGATAAAATAGTATTAGAATGAGTAATTTAGATATAATACTAACTTTATTAGCTATATTATTTTGGGTTGTTTTTAATATTTATCATAACGACAAAAGACAATAACAATGAGAAAAGTAAGTATTAATTTTTACGGAGAAAACAAACATCTAACCAAAGAAATATTTGTAAAAGATGGATTATCAACTAGCGAAGTTATGAAAGAATGTGCTAGAAATTTAAGTAAAGAAGAAAATAGTTTATTGTGGGATTGGAATTATAAAAATGATTAAAATATGAGTGCATTAGATATACAAGTTGGAGGTAACCACTATAAAAAATACAAATATCAACCGATTGAGTATTTTATGGATGCTAGGCTTAATCCGTTAAGCTCTAATATTTCTAAATATATACTAAGATATAAGGAGAAAAACGGACTTGAAGATTTAGAAAAAGCATTACAATTTGCAGAAATAGGAGTCGAAAAGTATATGCGAAGCAGAAACGAATTAAAAGGGGTCACTGCAAATTCTCTTAAATTCCATAATTTATTTATCAATCAAATAGATGGGTCTAATAAATTAGAAATAGATATATTAACAGCATCCATATATGAAGATTATAGACTATGCAGTGTACTTATATCTGATTTGATTGATAAAGAGTATAACGACAAAGATACATTCGATTATTTTAGTTCATTACTTAATTTGTCCGTAAAGAACGAACTAAATATCTATAAGTTAATACACTCAAAAAGGCATGATAGCGAGGATATGATATTTATGTTTGCATTTGTATTTGTATTACACAAGTATGATGTTTCAATAAAAAACATATCCAATAATCTTAAATGCAATGAGCATATTATTAAAAATGTTATATTCAAGGCTTATGAGTTACTAGAAAATAATAACAATATGTTTGTTTTTGAAATGGAAACAATGTTCAACCACATAGATAGTGAAAGATTATGCAAGAAATAATACTAACACAAAAACCAATTATTCAGCATCAAGTTGAAAAAGTAGGTAAAAGTGTATCGGAGCGTTTGGATGCTTTAAATATTGACAACTTAGTTGCAACATCTGAAACTATACAAACAATTAAAGTCTTACGTTCTAAATTAAGAAAGGAGTCAGAAGAGTACGAAGAACAAAGAAAGACTATCAAGAACGCTATTTTAGAGCCTTATAGTACATTCGAATCACTTTATAAAGACAATATACTAGAGAAGTATAAATACGCTGATAACACGCTAAAGGAAAAGATATATGACTTTGAAATGGTTATCAAGACTGAAAAGTTAGAATCATTAAAAAGATACTTCGAAGATTTAAAAGCATTCGAGCGTTTAGAGTGGCTAAACTTTGATAGTGTAGGCATAGGAGTTCCTAACTTATCAACATCCGAAACAGCATATAAAAAGCAAATAGACGCTTTTATTTCAAAAGTTAAAGAAGATGTTAAGCTAATAGAAACAGAAGAGTATAAAGCTGTAATATTAGTCGAATACAAAGAGTGTTTAGATGTAATTAAGTCCATTCGAGTAGTTCGAGAACGAAAAGAAAAGGAAGCAATCGAGGAGCAAACATTCTCAGAAACATTAAAACAATGCCAAGAACAAAGAGAAGCAAAAAAAGAAGTGTTAAACTCGCCAATTATCGAGGATAATACAAAATATAGTCTTAAATTTGAAGTTGAAATAACAAAGAAACAACTAAATTTATTGAGAGAGTTTTTAATTAGTAATAATATTGAATATGAAAATTTGTAATAATGACTTATGAAGATTTAGAAATAAAAGGACAAACTATAATTGATATAGTTAGAGATGGAAATGATGAATTAATATTTAAAACAAAAGAGGTTAATACATATAAAATGTACCATGGACAAGATTGTTGCGAGAGCGTTACAATAGATGATGTTTGTGGCGATCTAAATGACTTATTAAACTATCCTTTATTGATAGCAGAAGTTGCGAGCAAAGATGGTGATGAAAACGATGATTGGGGTACAAGTACATGGACTTTCTATAAACTAGGAACTATTAAAGGTTGTGTTACTATTCGTTGGTATGGCGAGTCTAATGGGTATTATTCAGAGGTTGTAGATTTTGAAAAAATAAATAATTAAAGATTAAAAAGTTATGAGCGAAATACAAAAAACAGAGTTCGAAATAATGCAAGCCAAAGCAGATGCAGAGTTTGCAATGACGCCAGTAGGTCAAATAATCAGACAATTTGAAGCAACTCAAAGAATGGCTTCAATGTTCTCTAAAAGCTCTATTGTTCCTCAAAACTTTAGAGGTAATGAGAATATAGGTAATTGCGTTATTGCTATTGATATGGCTATGCGTATGAATGCTAACCCTTTAATGGTTATGCAAAATCTATATGTAGTACACGGTAACCCATCATTTTCAAGTAAATTTTTAATTGCTACTATTAACGCTAGTAAGCGATATTCAACACTTCAATACGAGTGGAAAGGGGCAGAGAATACAGACGATTGGAGTTGTCGAGTAGTTGCGTACGATGTAACAGACAAAGAGCGAAAATATCCTTTATATGGCACTTGGATAAGCCTGAAAATGGCAAAAGATGAGGGATGGAGTACAAAGGCAGGTAGTAAGTGGAAAACAATGCCCTCGCAAATGTTAATGTATCGAGCATCTGCATTTTGGCAACGTGCATATTGTCCAGAGATTAGTATGGGTTTCCTTTCTACAGAGGAACTACACGATATTGAAGATGTTGAATTTGAAGAAATAAGGGGCAACAATGATGTTGTTATCACTCAATCAGAAAAGCCAAAAGAAGATTTAAAACTATGAGGTTTGTAGAAGTTAGAGGTATCAGAGTTGATATAGATACAATAAAAGTTTATGGATATTATGAAGAACATAACAAGCTATTAATAACTACATTGCTAGGTAATAATATTGAAACCGTACAGTTGTCTAAGGTTCAACGATTCGAAGCAGAACAAATACTTAAAAAACTAGATAAAGCAATTGAAGAGTATTATAAATAATTTAACACTTTTATTTTTGAAATTAAAATAAGTTTGTTTACATTTGAAGTGTGGTAGAAATATCACACTTTTTTTAATAACAATTAAATTACATAATTATGACATTAGAATTAAAACATTTAGCAAGCTATTTGCCGTATAAACTAAAAGTTGCAAGTGGAGACTGGTATGATGAAGACTGCAAGTTATATAGGATAGGTACAATGGTTATGAATTACGACAATTATACTCCAAATAATATATCCATAAATCAACTTTGGGGTAATATAGATGGTAAGTTTAAAATAGATGGAGTGATTAGGAGGAAAGCAAAGCCAATATTAAGACCTCTATCTGATTTAACCAAAGAGATAGACGGGGTGGTGCATTTGGTGGAGTTGGCAAAAATGTTTGATGGGTCTATGCATTCATTTTCTTTCTCGTATGGTGATTGTTTTTTGAAACCTAAGAATGGTTCGATTAAAATTAGTGATATACACCTATTTGGGTATCTCTTCCAACATCATTTCGATGTTTACGGACTTATTGATAAAGGATTAGCAATTGATATTAATAATATTTAAATATAGAATTATGAATAAGTATTTTGCATATTTAGATTATGATTTTTCAGATGTGTCTGACATTAGATTGATAGCCGAGATAAGAAAAAATTGCAAACATGAAACAGACATAATAAGCAATTCGTTTGAAACATCCAAAAGTTTCATAAGCAGATTGAAAAGTATATACCCAAATTTAGAATATGAATTTAATATAGATGTAGAGTAATGCATAAAATAATATCTTCATCATCGAAAGGCAATTGTATTATTTACTTTGGTTGCGTAATGGTTGATTGTGGTGTACCTTTTAAGGATATTAAGAAGCATTTAAATGATATTAGGTTAATATTGCTAACACACGAACATAGCGACCATTTAAACAGTTATACGTTGCTTAAAATAAGCAAAGAATATCCATTAATAAGGTTTGGAGTGCCTAGTCATTTAACTCAAATGGTTTTAGACATTGGAATAGATGAAAGAAAGATTGAACGGATTAAATTATTAGATAGTGGCGAAATGTATGTTTATCCATTCTTTGAAATAGCACCTATCAAACTTTATCACGATGTGCCTAACTTTGGTTATCGCATCTTTAAAGATGGATTAAAAGTAATACATTGCACCGATACGGCACATTTAGAGGGTATAGAAGCAAAAGGGTATGAATTATACGCTATTGAGGGTAATTATTGCGAAAATAAAGTTAAACAGATAATAAAAGAGAAACAAGAAAAAGGAGGAGTAGCCTATCAAATAGGCTCTATTAATTCACATTTAAGTATTCAGCAAGCACAAGAGTTTTATATTAAAAACAAAGCAGAACATTCAGAGGTAGTGTTTTTGCATCAAAGTGAAAAAAGTTTATGAAAAAGTTTAAAGCAAAGCACAAAGATACAGGGTTGTATCTTGCTAATAGGAAAAGTAGCGAATATACCTTATCTAAAAGTGGTAGTGTATTTGTGGAGATATCTACTTCTCAAATTGGATATAATAAAAAAGTGTGTTTGTATTGTGGTAAATACACCAAGTTATATGAAAACACATATAAGGCAATAAATTGGAGTGAAACCTGGAAACCTACTGAAATGTTTTCGTGGGTTGATTTAAATGATTTTGATATTGAATATATAAATGAGTAGAAAATGAAACAACTATTAAACACAAAAGTAGAAGATTTAACCCTATCAGTTAGACTTACAAATTCGTTAAGAAGTAACGGATATTACAAATTAAGTGATATAGTAGTGATGAATAAGCATGACTTTTTAAAACATAAAGGGTTCGGAGGCAAGACGCTAAAAGAACTCAGCGAGTTGATAGAAGCATTAGAGTTAAGCTTTGAAATGAAAATAAATTAATTATGGAATCAAGAATCTTAAAGCATAAAGGAAGTGTTATCAAGCCTTTGATCATTTGTGGAGGTCATGTTTTTGTTGATGACAAGTATCTATATGTTAGGGAGTCAGATGATGCTGTGCTACATTTACATCTAAACGATGTTGAATGTATAGATGATATTGTAGATAAATGTGTCAAAAGTGAAGTAATAAGAATATTAAGTTCATTAAACAGATACGATATATCATTTAGTAATGCTGTATGCGAAATAGAATCTTTAATACAAAAAGAAATCAACAAAGTAATTAACGATATATATAAATAATTATGACAGAAAGACCAAATTTAAACGAATTAGCAAAGGAAATACACAAAGACAATAAAGCAAAAGGTTTTCACGATGAAGATTGGAGTAACGAACATTGTCTTTGTTTAGTTATTTCTGAATTGATGGAAGCCGTAGAAGCGGATAGAGCTTCAAACAGAAACAAAAATGCAAACTTAGAAATTTTCAACAGAAGGATAGATAGTAGCCGTTCTTATAAGGGATTAATCCCTGAAATAAGCAAAGAACGTGCATACCAAGTCATTTATGATGAAACAATTAAAGGCTCAATTGCCGAAGAACTCGCCGACGCTGTAATTAGACTTTTAGACTTGGCTGGGAAGAAAGAACTATATATTAGTGTGAGTAATTCAGACAATAGCGAATGTATAGAATTTTTTAATAAAAAAACATTTACAGAACAAATATATAGTTTATGTAATTCTATATTTAACTGGTCTAATCATTTAGACGAAACAATTAATAATTGTATATACATCATTGAAATAATCTGTAAAACGAAAGGTATAGATTTATATCAACACGTTTCACTCAAGCTAAAATACAACAAAACAAGACCGTATAAACATGGAAAAGAATATTAATCAAACTTGGGGAGTAGGTGATACTATATTTTGTATTTGCATATTGTTTTGTATATTAATGCCAGTTATTAGTAGTATAAACAAGTCTAATGAAATAGATATACTAAATAATGTAATTGAGTTAAAACAGCAAAAAATAGATGTAATGGAACAGTGTATATCTAGAAAAGATACTATTATATCAATTCAAGATAGAATAATAGATAAGTGTATTAATAGGTATTAATAACTATTTTAAGTGTTAGATGAAAATTTAACACTTTTTTATTTGGAATGTTGAAAAGTAGTGCTATATTTGTAGTGTTCAGTCAAGTAAAACAATTAAAAATAAAAGTCATGAAAACAATTAGAAACAAAAGAAACGGCGAAACATTCACTATAAGTAACGCAGTAAAAGCAGATGCTACAATAGATAGCTTTTGCAATGACAAGCCAATAACTTCAAGAACTTTACAAAATTGGCATGCAATATTTGACTATAAATTGTTGTTAGGTATGCAAGGGAATAAGGCATATTTCCAATTTTCACTAAAAGACCACCTAGAAGTAGTATTATAATAAAATAGGCTATCAGATATATATCTGATAGCCAAAATAATTAACAAAATGGAACGAAAAACAGAAATTACAATACCTTTGATGCAAGGTGTTAAAGCAAGTAAAGTAGAAATTGATTACGAAAACAATAAAGTAATCGCTTTTTATGAGGAAGATAAGAGTTTTAAAGAGGGTGATTTTTTAGTGCATAGTAGTGGAAATATGTCTATATTAAGTAGAATTAACGAATTAGAATGTATTCATCACTTTTGGACTAATTTTAATTCATTTAAGATAGGGGATAATGTTAGATACTCAGGACTGTCACATGAGAATAAACTAGCCACCCCAAAGCAAAAAGCCAAACTACTATACGAAATGAACAAAAAAGGCTACTATTGGGACGCTGAAAATAAGAAAGTCGAAAAGTTGGAATTTGACTTTGAGGGTAATAAAGTTTATAAGATAAATGATGGCTTAGGTATAGGGTTTAACGATAATAACCAAATACTAACAAGTAAAAAAGATACATATGAAGTATATCGTAATATAGGGTATACAGATATACCCTACTACTTCGAGCAAACAAAAGTAGAAGATTTGAAAGATGGATATCTGTTTTTATTAGAAGATGAAAAAAATGGCGAATTAAGCATTAAAATAGGAGACAACTACTATTATATAAATGACAAGCAATGTGTTTCTAGTTTTAGAAGTGTATCATACCCAACAGTTTTAAAGGTTATGCCTTATGAAAGAGATTGAGAAACATATAGAAGTATTAGAGGATATGCAACACATGGAGTCGATGAATACTAGCGAATTAGATTCACTAGATTATGCTATCCACTTTTTAAAGAGTGCAAAAGAAGTAGAGAAAGGAGAAAGATATTTTATAGTGTATTATCAAGGGTTGGCTAATGGAAGTCACAGCATAGGATATATGACTTCAAAAGGGAATACCTATATAAATATAAAACAAGCTACGGAATATATAATTAATAATAGTAACTATACAGATGTGGTCATTACCAACATCCAAGAACTATCAAAAGAAGATTATAACGAATTTATAAAATAAAATTATGGCAATAGAAGTAAAAGTAAATGAGAATGTGGATAGTGAATTTCCAAAGTTGATGAAAAGTGGTGATGTGATAATAATAGCCACGAGTGTAGCTGGTATGCTTATTCATGGCACAGTAGTAGAAAGTAATGAGTATGACGTAGGTCATCATAGAACTGATTGGCTCAAAGGGAGCTTTAAAGACTACAACGGGGAAATAACATTGAAAAATAAGTAAAATGAATAATTGGTTTGAAGTAAAAGCAACATTTGAAAAGATGTTGGAAAATGGAATGCAAAAGAAAGTAACAGAAGCGTACTTAATAGATGCACTTTCATTTAGTGAAGCAGAAGCGAGAGCAATAGAAGAGTTAAAACCTTTCATAACAGGTGAGTTTGTAATCGCTGATATTAAAAGAGCAAAATTGTCAGAAATATTCTTTTTTGATAGTGGGGATAGATTCTTTAAAGCAAAAACTAACTTTATCACGTTAGACGAAAAGAGTGGAAGTGAAAAAAGAACAAGTGTACAAATGTTAGTACAAGCATCTGATATTAACAAGGCTCACAAAGTGCATAAAAAGGGCATGGATGGTACTATGGCAGACTGGGAGTGTGAAGCTATGACTGAGACTAAAATAATGGATGTATTTCCATATAGTGAAGTTAGGAAAATAGAATTATAAAATAAGTAGTTTGTTTTATTAATATTTAATTACTATATTTGCATAACTCAATGTGGTAATTGATGATATAATAATGCAAATAGCATTAGTAATTTGAGAGATATAAGTTTTACCACATTGACTTATATCTCTCTTTTTACACTCTATTCGTACTAACGGGGAAACGAACGTTCGGGGATAGTTTTATTAAACTCACTAGAAGAGGCTACTAATGTGAGAAGTCAGCGAAAGATTAGACTTGTAGAAAGTTGTAAGGAACTTAGATAATCGAAGTGTGTTAACCTTAATAATGACACATCCAACGAAAACAACTCATTTATACGAATGACTAAAAACGTTGAGTATACGCTCCTAACCATAGTAAAATATGGGGAAGGGGTTGCTATACCTCGTTCAATCTATTTGCCGAATAACTAGATATAAACTATATAGATATGAAAGATGAATTAAACAAACTAAATGAAGTGTTAGAAAGGATAGAAAACATTAACAACGGATACTTTTTAAGTGATAAAGATATTATGTATTATTCATTCGCCAAAGTACACTTGTTATCTGTAATTGAGAACTTAAAATTAATTGAAAAATAACTGTCTTTTTATTTGCAACTCTCAAAAAGTTATCATATATTTGTAATAACAAAATGAGATAACAATTAAAAATTAAGTCATGAGAAAAGAACCATTTAAAATAAAATCAATAACTCAATCTTTAAGAGAAGATTATTTATTAGGAACACTAACAATAGAGCAAATAGCAATAGAACTATATCAGGCAAATAATACACCGTATGTTTGTGTAGATAAAGCAAAGAAAGCAATAGGAATACAATAACAATTTATTAATACAACCAACTAAAGAGCATAACTAACAATTATGCTCTTTTTTTATTATCTTTGTATTAACAAGATAGTTAATAGGTATGAGTAAAGTAAAATTAACAAGCAAGCAAGATAAATTCGCAAATCTATATGTTAAGCTAGGTAATGCTAGTGAAGCATATAGACAGTCTTACAATGCTCAAAATATGCAAATGGACACTATTAATAACAAAGCATATCAGTTGCTTAAAAGAGACGATATAAGGGCGAGAGTGAAAGAACTAGAAGAAAGACTACAAAAAAGACACGATATTTCAAAGGATAAGATAGTAAAAGAACTAAAGGGCATAGTTGAAACCAATGTCTTAGATTATATTGAAGTAAAAGGAGAGGGGACTGACCAATCTATTGTAATCAAAGACCTAAACCAATTAACTAAAGAGCAACAAAAGAGCATTAAATCAATCGAGCCAACAAGAGATGGAATAAAGGTCGAGTTTCACGATAAAATAACGGCTTTAGACAGACTCTCAAAGATGTTTGGATATGATGCACCTAAAAAGATAGATGCTACCACAAACGGCAAAGATATAGTTAATCAGCCTTTTGTAATTGAGGTTATAAATAACGCAAAAGACATTGACAATGTAGATGAAGATTCAGACGACTAAAATATTTAGCAAAGTTGACAAAGCTGTTAATGATGGGTATTCTGTTATTTCAGCTCAAGGAAGTAGCCGAAGCAGTAAAACATATAATATACTGATTTGGCTTATTGTTTATTTGCTAAAACATCCTAATACTAGACTTTCAATAGTTAGAAAGACACTACCAGCGTTAAAGAAGTCTGTTTTGCAAGATTTAAAAGAGATTCTGATAGAAAAGTTCGACCTTTGGAGTGATAGTTCATTTAATAAAACAGAGTTGATTTACACGCTCCCAAATGGCTCATGGATTGAAATGTTTTCAGTCGATGACGAGCAAAAGATACGAGGTAGTAAAAGGCATATACTATACGTCAATGAGGGCAATGAGATAAATTTCACCGAATGGACGCAGTTGGAGATGCGTACAACTAAATTATCTATAATTGACTATAATCCATCATACAGCGAAGACCATTGGCTAAATCAGCTTAATTTAGACGAAAAGACATACCATTTCATAAGCACGTACAAAGATAATCCTTTCCTAGAGCAAAAGGTAATAGATAGCATCGAGGGATTGAAGACAAAAAATCAGTCTCTTTGGCGAATATACGGGTTAGGTTTACGTTCACAAGTTGAAGGATTGATATTTAAAACAATACACGAAATAGATGAAATACCTTATTGGGTTAAAAGACGATGGTATGGGTTAGACTTTGGTTTTAGTGATGACGAAACAGCCTTTGTGCTTGTAGGTGTAGAGGGAGATAATCTATATATACAAGAAATGTTTTTTCAAACTCATATGCTAACAAAAGATATAATTAGAGAGATAAAAAATAGAGAAAGACACAAGGTTAACTCGGAAAGTCAAGACCCTAGACTTATTCAAGAGATATTCAATGCTGGTGTAAATATACACCCAGTAAACAAGGGCAAAAGGGATGGCGAGGGTTCTATTAAGGCTGGCATTAACAAGATGCTAGAATATAATATACATGTAACAAAAGATAGCGTAAATGTACTTAAAGAGTTTAGAAACTACACATATGCACAAAATAAAGAGGGCAAGTTCATAGACATGCCTATTGATAAATACAACCACACAATAGATGCTATTAGATATGTTGTATTAACTGAATTGCTAGGAAATAACAAACGTTCTCTATCCACAAAATCAATACTAGGAATATAAAAATAAATATATGGCAGAAAAAGAAACTAAAAAAATGGTAGATTATACAGATAGCATCGAAGATATACTATCGTGGCAATCATTGTCAAGCGAGAAGGTACAAGAATATCAAACTGTGCTAGACGTGAAGAAACACCCTGTATCAAGCCGTAAAGGCAGACCAATATACAGAATGTACACAAATGACAAAGGAGAGGAGGTAAGAGAGAATAAAGGGATAACCAACCCTGTTATTATCTTTGACCCTATCGCATCGGAAATAGTCGAAAAGGCTACAATATTCACAGCTGGAAATAAGCCGATAATAGACTACATATATAAAGGTAGCGCAAAAGCTAAAGAAGAGCGAATAAAAGAGATATTAACAGACAATAAAGAGTTGTCACTTAATAGTGATGTTTATTCTTGTTTGTATGCATTTAGCGAGGTTGCTGAACTTTGGTATATTAACCCTTATAAATTAGAAGAGGGCATAAAAGAATACGAATGCCATGTGTTATCGCCAATGCTAGGAGATACATTGTACCCTAATATTGACGAATATGGAAAGATGCAATCTTTTGCCTATTCTAATGTTAAAGTAGATTTAATTAGTGGCGATGAAGTTACAGAATTAGTTTATATCACTAAAGACCATATAACAACATTTGAGAGTGAAGACGGCGATAGTGATTGGGAGCAAATAAACCAAGTTGAGAACTTAATCAAAAAACTACCTGTAATATACACAACACAAGGTAAATCAGATTTTGAAGATGTTATAAACTCTATTTATCGAATGGAAGCAATCGCCTCTAATGCTGGTGCAAGTGCTGACAAAGTAGCATTCCCTGACCTTATTATTGAAGCCGGAGGATTAGAGGGCACTGATATAGGTGCAGATGGCGAAAGTAGTACGTATGTGATTGGAGTAGGTGGTAAGATGTATTACAACCAACCAAATGCAGATACTAACATTGTTGATACAGACTACAAGCGAAACGAAGATATAGTAAGAAATAGAACATCTACACCAGACATAAGTCTTGAAAACCTAAAAGGGTTAGGGCAAATCAGTGGTGCAACGCTTGAAAGAATGCTTACGGATGCAATCCTCAAGGCTCGCAATAAGATTACTAAATATCTTGTTAAGCATCATGAGAGACGCATGAACGTTATTAATAGCTTAGTGTCATTTCATGAGTTTAAAGGCATTACAGATGACATAAAGTTCTCGATTGACATAGAGCCTTATGTACCATTGTCAAAAGCCGACAAACTAGAAGAAATTATGCAAATGGTTGGTAGAATGCCGATGAAGTACATAGTCAAGCGTATCAAGAATGAAGTTGACAAGTCTATTGATGAAGATGAAATTTTACAATGGTTAGAAGAAGAAAGAAACCGAGATTTAGGCGATGATAAATTTATTTAACACTTTATCCTTTGTTTATTCAAAATGTTATTGTAGATTTGTCATAGTAACAATTAAAAATAATGATTATGTATACAGCAACACTAAAGAAATACGATAAAATTATAGCAATGAAAACATTCAATAGTTACAAGGAAGCTTCAAAGTTTGAGAGAGATGCACCTTATTTATATGGACTAATTGATGGATTTAAACACAATATGGATGGTGTAGTTGTATCAATAATTAAGAACAATTAAATAAAAGAATATGAAAGAACTAGAATTTATACAAGGGGATGAGGACAGAAAGTTGTATTTGCTAAATATAGCAATAGAAGTATTAAAAGAGGTAGCTCAGTATGATGTACCATTTAGTTTAATATATGATGAGGCGGAGTGCGACTTACTTTGTCTTGCTAATGATTTGGAAGTTGAATTTATTGACGACTTGGATTCTATTGCGTATATTTGTTAAACAATAAAATAAAATAATTATGGAAACAAAATTGAAAAAACTGAAATGTAAATTATTTGGACACTCCTATTTTGAAGAGGTATATTGTGAGCAAACAGATAAATTATATCAAGTTCGAAGTAAAACTACTTGCTCGTGTTGTGGCGAATATAGATATAACTATTTAACTAGGCATCTGTCTAGGGTGGATTTGTTAAAACAAGGATGGTTTTTAACTAAACTAGTTTAACTATGGAGCGTAAAATTGGCGAAGTTTTCGAATTGGACGGAATTAAGGAAGAGCGTATCGACAAAGTTAGATTAGAACGAATAGCTACATCTGTATTAAATGGACTTGCAAAAAGTGGACTTACTGATGACCAGAAGGTAGATTATAGTATAAGAATGGCAGAAAAATTAATTAATAAAATAGATAATTATGCTTATTGTAAGAGAAGATAAAAACAGACCACAGACACATGGTCAAATATTCGTTGAACTGACTAAAAATAGAGGTCTAGAAATCGTTAACTGTGATAGGCTTGGTTATTGGTGTGATAAAGGGCATTTGAGTCATTTTATATTAGAACTAACAAAGGTGTTGACAACTTCTGAATTAGAGGAAATACTTAATTGTAAAATAGTTAAACAATAAAATTAAGAGTATGGCATTTTTATGTGTAGATAAAGACGGCACTGAATGGATATGGGATTCTAGACCTTATCGTGATGCGTTTTTTTGGAGAGTTGATAACCCTTTTGACAATATGGTTGAACTACCTCAAGGCACTATCTTCAAAATAATTAACAGAGTATTAACGTGGGAAGATGAACCAGTAGAGATATGAAAGAAGTATATAAAAAAACTATTGTTTGTGATAAATGCAATCACGAAATGACATATACAGGTATTAAATATTTATCACATCCAGCTAAGTTAGAATACAAGTGTTCTAAATGCAATAATGTAAGACTAGTTAGAGAATTGATATGACAAATAAATAACCAAACAAGATAGTTGTATGAGAGGTAAACTTGTAGAAATATTAGGGAAACTAGACTATTGTACTGACAGATTAGATGATATTATTAATAGTGTAGATTTATCAGACGAACAAGATGGCTATTTGGACATATCCTTAAATCAGATTCATTGTGCAATTGGTAATATAGAAAAAGCATTACTTTATGATGACAAATAAAGAACTAAATAATATAGTGAAAGAGTACACCGCCAAACAAAGGCGGTTTCTTTCTTTGGTAGTAACTAGAAAGGATATTGAAATAGAAAAGATATTCGAAGAGCATAACAAAGAGGTAGAAAAGATATTTAACAAGTTTGTGAAAGGTAAGTATCGAGAGCAAGACGCACAACTCTTTTTAAGGTCGCCCGATGCACTTTTAGCTAAAGAGTTAAACAATCTATCATTGTCATTACAAAGCAGCCTATACGCTCGCGTAACTAGCAATATAATGCAAGGCTTTAAGGTTGCAACTGATAACTTTAGTAATATAACAAACGCTATATTTCCAAACACGTTAAGTAATATTAAGAAAGAATATAGTCAAATTAACGATAAAGCAGTAAGTAAGTTCATTAATAGAGATATTCAATCAGGAAGGACTTTAAAAGGTCGTTGTTGGCTACTTTCAAAGCAGTATTTGAGAGACGTTAACGATACTATAGCAATAGGCATAAGCAAGGGAGATAGTGCCGTAAACATAGGCAAAAGACTGCGTTTGTTTATTGAGGATATTGAAGCAAAGAATAAAGAAATATCACAGATTGAAGATAGTAAGCTTAAAAAAGACTTACAAAATAGACAGCCAAAACCTAAACCTCACAAAAGAGTTACAAATGTTAAGTATCATGCTGAAATGTTGGCAAGAAATGAAACGAATCTAGCTTATCGTAATGCCGAACAAGATAAATTCGATAGTTTAGACCAAGTTGTAGGTTTTAGGATACAAGTATCTAATAGTCATTTAGAATGGTTAGAGAAGTATTGGCGACCTCGACACGGCGATGAAATAGAGATTTGCGATGCAATGGCTGGAGATTATCCGAAATGGTTTAGATGGAATGGATGGCACCCAAATTGCAAGTGTTTCCGTACCCCTATACTTAAAACAGCCGAGGAACTAGCAAAAGACATCATAAAACTAACAAAAGGCGAGAAAGTTGATAATAATTCTGTCAATAAAGTTGCATCTTTGCCAAGTAATGCTTTACTTTGGATAAAATCAAACTACGACCGAATAGGTGGATATAGTAATCCTCCTTATTGGTGGGTAGATAATAGTGAAACAATTAATAAAATAATGAAATGAAAACATTCTATTTAAAGTATGACATTATGGAAAAGGTGACTAAGGAAAGTCGCCCAATTGATGCTGAAAATATAGATGAAGCGATGAGAATATTTGCTAAAACAAAAGAGGCTCAAAGCGATGACTTTATAGAAGTAATAGATTACAAAAGTTATGACAAATAACCAATTAAACAAAACGAAATGAAATTAGAATTAAAACATTTAGCGAGCTATTTGCCGTATGGGTTAAAAATAAAAACAAAACATGGCATTGATACAATGGAAGTTTTAGAGGATTGCATTATAAATTCTACTTGTGAACAAAGTTATGGATATAATGATTGTAAACCAGAGTTTAAACCTATCCTCCGACCTCTATCAGATTTAACCAAAGAGATAGCTGGAGTAGTACACATATCTAAAGTAGGACACATACTAGAACCCAAAGGCAGCACAGTAGAGATTGATGGAGTATATGATTTCGGATGGGATAACCATGTTTGTGATGACTATCAAGGTTATTCTATTGGTTGGCGAAATGATGATTGTTGGTTTGGTCTTTATTTTGATTATTATGATTTCTATAATCAAGATGATTCTTTTACAGGTGATATGATTAATTTTAATATTGAGGCTTTTGAATATCTATTTCAGCATCATTTCGACGTTTATGGACTAATAGAACAAGGATTAGCAATTGATATAAATACAATAAAATAACATGGAAAGAAAAGTAGGCGAGGTGTTTGAGTATGAGGGCAAACAACTACAAGTAAAGAAAACTAGATGTATATGCGATGGGTGCTATTTTGATTATGGTTCTCATTGCAGAAAAACAAGTGAGGTAGATAATTGCTCATTGTCTTATCGTAAAGATGATACTAACGTTATTTTTATTGAACTAAAAGAGAATAAATGATTAACAAAACAACACTAGTTAAATATGAAGCCGATAAGATTATTGCATTAAACGCTTGGGGTAACACGTTTACGCTAACTCTTAAAAAGTCTTATATTTGGGGTCTTATTGTTAGATATGAAAAGGTTAAATACACAGTGTCTTTTCTTTACTCATTAACAAACCATTTAAACCATTGGGATAATTTGATATTAACTAAACAACATTTAAGATAAATGCAAATAACAGAATTAAGTCAAATAAAAGACGAAATACTATCTTTGTGGAATAGTGGAGATTTTGAGAGCCAAAGAGAGCTATCAAGGCATATAGTCAATATGTATGGCGATTTTGGAGGTCGTAAAACGGATAGTATCAGGAGGACTATATCAAAGTGGATATATAAGGCAAATATAGACGATGAACTTGTAGAGCAAAACGTTAAACTTGCAAAGCAAAAGCAGAAGCAACAAGACACTAATAGGATAGAAAGAAAGTCATTTAGAGAGTATGCAAGGGTGGAGAATGCTGTTTCTGTATATGGTGAAGCATTAGTAAAAGAACTACAAAAATACGGCTCTAAAATCAATCCTAGTGACTTTGATAATGGTATTGGAATCGTTAACGGTGGTACTGGTGTAATACAGATTACAGATTTACACGCTAATGAGTTAATAGATTTGCCACATAATAAATACAATTTCGATGTTTTAAGCAAAAGATTGCACAAACAGATAAGAGAAAGTATTGCATATTTCAAGTTTAGAGGTATTGAAAAGGTTTTAATAGCATTTACAGGGGATCTACTTAACAGCGATCGCCGTCTAGATGAATTGCTTAATCAAGCTACCAATAGAAGTAAAGCAAGTGTTTTAGCTGCTCATATACTTACGCAAGCTATCTTACACGTTCGCAAACATTACAGTCAAGTAGATATAGTTTCTGTTTTAGGCAATGAGAGCCGTGTAAATAAAGAAATGACCTTTAGTAACGAAGCATTTAGCGATAATTACGATTTTACAATAATTTCAATGTGTAAAATAGCCATTGAAGCGTCAAAATTGAAAGGTGTAAACTTCCTCTCTATTGATAAAATGGAGACAATAGTTAATTTCGGCGATCAAAGTTGGTTAGTGGCTCATGACGTTACTAAAATGACAGATAAACAAGAAAAGACACAATCTTCAATAGGTAGGTATCATTTATCAGGTAAACCAATAGATTATATTATAGGTGGTCATATCCACGCACATAGAGCTACAGATATAAGTTGTCGTAGTGGGTCGCTTGCAGGTTCTAATACCTATAATGAATACGCATTGAATCTACAAGGTCACGCGTCAGCCGTTTGTTATGTTGTAAAAGGTAAAGAGCGTTTCTATCAGTATATAGATTGTCAAAGCTACACAGACGAGGGATATAATTATATTGAGGAGTTAGAAGCATATAATATAAAGTCTAATGATAAATTAAGAAGTAGAACGGTAACATTTGAGGTAGTGATTTAACTATTTGGAGCATTTATTTGCTCCTTTTCTTTTTTATATCAAAAAGTATTATTACTTTTGAGAAGTAACAAATAAAAATTATAAGATTATGTGGGAAGTAAAAGACTTAATGTATTCAGAAGAAGAGGGGAATATTGTATTTCAAGGTACATATGACGAATGTAATAGCTATGTATCAGAGCAATCAAAACATAGCTTTTTAGATTCAATTACTCTTAAAGTTCAACAAGTAATAAATAATTATTAAATTATGAGAGAGATTAAATTTAAAGCGAAATTAAGCCATTCTAAACAATGGGTTATTGGTAATTTAGTAATAGCACAGAATGGTCAACCGTATATTATACCATCAGAGGTATTTGAGCCAGACGGGCATCATTTGAAAATAGATAGCGATGAACCATATTGGGTGGATAAAAAAACCATATCTCAATTCACAGGGTTAACCGATAAGAACGGAGTAGAGATATATGAGGGGGATATAATAAGAATACATTGGAGACTTATAGATGACTATACAGAAGAAATAGTAAGCTTTAGTGAAACAGAATATGGCTTCAATTATGGCAACAATTCGCTATATGAGCTTAACAACCCTATCCAATATCCCATCGAAGTCATCGGCAACATTCACGACAAATAAGGAGGAGAGATGAAAGAAAGAATAATAGAACACAGTAAGAATGCCTACTCATCTTCCCCTCATGAGTTTAGCTATAATCAAATAAAACTAATGATTAAACATGATTGCAGTTGCGACAATTGTGGAGAATCTATTTTCGAGATGTGGGATTTCCCCGTAGTGGATACAGATAAAGATGAGCTTCTTTGTGAGGAATGCTATAATGAAGAGTATTTAACTGTTTGCCCTGTCTGTGAGGAGTCATGTGAAAAGGAAGATATGACGGAATACTTCTTTATTACAAAAGATACATCTAAAACAGTTCGTAAGCCTGTTGGACTATATAAGATTCTAAGATATCCATTTTATTATGGTGATTGTGTGTTTGGATTTGATAATTTTTTCGATAACGCAATAGAAAAGGTGTCAGATTTAAATATAAAAGAAGCTTATTCTATAAGAAACCATGACAATAAAAAATATATACTTCTTGATTGCATTTGTCCTGATTGTGCAGATAAGTATACTAGAACAGATTTTTTCATAAAAGCAGAACCTAGATATGGTGTTTTAATTAAAAGTGAAAGACATGGGTTCTTCGCTGACTACTCTGATGAAAAGATACATCGAATTAGGCAGGAGATTGTACATCGTCGTATAACCTTTAGAGGAATGTTGCAAGAGTATAATTCACAATTAAAACTATCATTATGAGCTTAAAATATTCAGTAATAACAGATAACAGCCAAGAAAATAGAGAGTGGTTAGATAATTTGGGGTATAAGTTTAATTTTGTTGTGTCCTATGTGGAGTTTGAGATAATCTATACATGGAAAAGCGAAATGTTTTTTATCGATAAAATAGATGTGAAAAACCTTGAGCCTTCATTATTTATCAACTGCATCGGCAACCCTCAACTATTCAAGGCTGTATCAGCTATATCGACAACAACGGATATAGGTAAGCATTACATAAATAATCACACAGGACAATGGCGACAGTGTGATTACAATATGGCAACTGATGAAAATATAGATTGGGGTGATTGGACAGAAGCCACCCTATCCGAGTTAATTAATCATTTTAAATAAATATTTATGTATCAAAAAGAATTTAACGAATTAACAAAGCAACAGATTGCCGAAATAAGCAAAGAAGGCTCTGATTGCGAAGAGTGTTTCAAGTTTGGGTATATGTATGCTATGAATGAGATAAGACAACTTATGGAATCTAGCGAAGATAATTTTGACTTCTGTGATAAGTTAGAAGCAACCTTATCTCAAGCGTACAACCTACACGAGTATTAATCATTTTAAATAAAGAAAGTATGAAAAAGAATGCTTTAAAGATTAAAACGGCGCAACTCAAAGGATGGAGTTTATATCATAAACTGAGAATACAAGAAGAAGCTATTTTCAACTTGATTAAACCTCACATTAATAACGACATGGAGCATTTACACGATGACGATATTGTTGTTGATTTTCTAGCAGGGGATGGGTTTGCTTTAATGATGAATGACAGAGGTATATCTGTTGATGATATGATTAGTAGAATATCAGAATTAAAAGATGGAGAGAAAATAAATCTATCTGAATTGCCAACTTATTTATAATTGACTTATGAACATAGAAGAGAAAGCGAATAAGATATTAGAGTATGCCAACAAATTACCAATCGAAGCAAATTTATTCGGAAGTGTAGACCATATAAAAATGTACACTAACGAAATAATAGAGTTAGCTGACGCTACCCGTTGGCGAAAGGTGGAAGAGGAACTACCTATATTCACAGATGAAATTAAAACAATAAATGTAAAAAGTACAAATGGTAGTATTTCAACTATGAATATACATAGTAGATTTAAAGATGTGTTTCACAACGAGATAAAACATTTTTCAATTATCGAATGGAAACCTATTGACTAATGATTAAAATAAACATCAAACCATTGAGCGTAAATCAAGCGTTCAAAGGTCGTAGGTTTAAGGCAGAAGAATATACTAAATACGAAAGAGATTTGTTATTTCTATTGCCTAAATTAGAGATACCTTTACCACCTTATGAAGTTTATTATAAATTCGGGTTTAGCTCTAGAAATAGCGATATTGACAACGGAGTAAAGCAATTACAAGATATATTATCAAATAAATATAAATTTAATGATAGATATATTTTTAGAATGGTTGTAGAAAAAGAAATAGTAGCAAAAGGTAAAGAATATATACAATTTAAAATAAAACATTTAGATGAAAGAAAAGAAACAGAGACAAAAAAGGAAGGTTAAAGACCCTATAGCTTTGTCAAATATGGAATATAGACGAGAGCAAAGAGAGTTAGAATGCAACAGACTAAGGGTCGCTACTAGAGGTATGCACCCTCGAAACTATTACGATACATTTTTATATAATGCTTATTGATATGAAAGAAAGAGAAGTTAATTATTTAGTATCAGAATTATTTAGAGACAATATGAATACGTTTGCATATGGCACGTTCTCATTTAATTTTGATAGAGATTATAAGGATATGAAGATATACGACTTAGAGTCTCAGTATAAGGATGTATTTATAAATGGTGCATTTTAGTTGTGTAATAATATAATTTTAGAGTAGTATTAATTTACTACTCTTTTTTTATGCTTTAACAAAAGAAAAGCAACGTTTCACAACGTAGCTAAACTTAATTTGTATATAAAATCATAAGTGCGTTACTACTTATTTGGTTAGAGTGCGAGATTCGAACTCGCAAATGTGCCGCCCCTACTAATACCATTAGTCTACGTTATTGAATTGAACAACACTCACAGACAGCACTCAGATAGTAGCGTCTACCATTCCGCCAACTCTAACTTTTGAGATTTATTCGCAAATCTCTAATAATGTTATAAGAACACTACAAATATACAACACTTAAATACAACTACCAAATAAATAACAAACTATTTTACATTTATTTTCTCTTTAACATTATTATTCAATAAACCAAACAAAAATAGTTAAAACATTATTGTTAATATATTTTATATATCTTTGTATCATTACTAACAATTTTGTGAACAATATATGAAAGATAAGATTTTACAAGGCTTAAAACAGAACTATGCAAATCTAGGGTTAAGCGATGAAATTTTAGAGGGGCAAGCTAGCACATTAGCGGCGTTTGCAACAGATGAAAACATGGCAACTCTAATTGAGGGGCAAAAATCAGTTCTAACAGCTATACAATCAAGTGGCGATAAATATAGAGGGGAGTTATCCAATCTAAAAAAGCAACTTGAAGATGCTAAAAAGGACAAAGGTAATCCACAAGAGCCACCGAAAGAGGACAAAGAGCCTAAAAATGACTTAGAAAAGATTCTAGCTGCATTTGATGAGAAGTTTAAAACTTTAGAGTCAAACTATGAAACAAAGCTAGGAGCATTAAAAGAGCAAAGCACAATCGAGAAAAGAAACGCAGACTTTCAAAAGACGCTAGAGGGTATAGACCCAATTATAGCTAATGCTCTTAAGTCAAACTTTGAACTAAACAAATCGGCAAGTGATGAGGATTACAACAAGTTTTTAGAGAGCCACGTGTCACAAGTGACAGAACTAAAAACAAAAGAGAATTTATTTGCTCCAAGTAGCGGACAGCGAAACACAAACACTAAGCTATCACCTACAAAGAGCGATATAGAGAGAATTAAAGAATACAAAGAAAAAAACGGAATTTAATATGAGTTACGGACTAAATGAACAAATACTCGAGCCAAATGCGTCATTAGATGGCGTTATTATTCAGCACTATGTTGCTGGTATGGTTGGAGGTATTAACATCAATGATGACTATGTTGGTGTTAAGGTGGTACAAGGAGATTGTACAAAGATTGAAGTGCCAGTGGCATCTCCTGTATATGTCGAAAACGGCGAGTACAAGGTTCTAGATGTGAAGGCAGATGGTAAAGAATTTGAAGATTTGCCAGCTGGTGTTGAAGTTGTTGGAGTAACAAAATCAACAATGTTTAAAAGTGAAGTTACTGTCTCAGTAATGTACATTGGAGTGGTTGATACTTCAGCTATGATTGTAAAGTACCCGACTGCAATATTGGCTACATTAAAAGAAAAACTAAATATAACATTTGCATAATATGGCTATAGTAGATTTTAGAACACAAGTAAGAGGGCTACACGCAGATATTTATGCTTATGTAGCGTTAGAGTTAGAAACTCTTAGACGAGATTATGTACACCCTAGTACGCTAGGTAGTATGTTTTGTCCAAATGGACTTTGGGAAGATTTGAGAGTTGATGCAACTACTGATATTGGTAAATATTCAGCTTATGGGTCGGAAGCTAACAAATCAGGTACACCTGAATATAACCTATTAAGTGGGAAGATACCTAAGTTTACAGACTCGAAGGAGATTGATGAAGAAAAACTAATTCGTATTAATCAAATGGTTGGTGTAGCATCTAAGGAGGCTATTGCTTATGAGTATGCAAAGCATTTGATTATGATGCAAGATTCATACTATAAACTGAACGAAAAAGGCTTCCATCAAATGCTTTCAGAGGGTAAAGTGGATGTTAAAGGGCAAAAGATTGATTTTACAATTGATTTTAAACTACCAACTAAAAATAAGTTTGGAGTTAAGGTAATTGATAAAGTTAGCTATGACGACCTTAAGAGGGTTTCAGAGAATAGACGTATTAGACGTGCTTTTGCACCACAATCAATGATAGACCTTATAGGAAGTGATGCTGATATGCAAGCTAAATATGCTATGAAAGTAGGAGGGTTGCAAAATACGGCTACTCTAGGACTAGAAGAAATCAATAGAGTGACTGAATCTGAGTTCGGCTTTAGATTTACGCTTGTACAAGAGTTTATTGAAGAGACAACAGGTCAAACAAGAACTTGGAAAGAGGGTGTTATTTCTTTTGTTGGCGATGAGAGAGTAGGTGTTATTGCACACGCTCCAACATTCAAAGCGATGCAAGGGAATATGGATAATGGTAATTTCATTGTTCAAACACTAGGGCAGTATTCACTAACTAGCGTTATGACTATTCATGACAACCCTGATTTAGTTAACACTAGACTTGAAACTCGTTCAGTACCTCTTCTAGGTAATGCAGATAAGACGTTTATTATGGATACTAAAGTAGTAGAAGCATGATTTTAATAGCAAAACAAAACTTTATAGATAAAGGATTGAGAGTCCTTAGAACTGAGGGCGAACAATTCGAGTGCAACAATGCAGATAGAGTGAAAGAACTTGTATCTAAAGGTGTAGCCTATGAGGTTGAGGTTGAAGTTAAAGAAGTCAAGTCAGAAGTTACTAAAGAAGAAGTAAAAGAGGTTAAACCAAAAGGACGACCTAAGCAAAAATAACAGAATATGACAGCTTTTGAGATAGCAAAACAAGAACTACAAGGCTACGGATTAACCGATAGTCAAATAGAATATGAACTACTTAAAAAGGGCATCAATAAAGATGAAAATATAAGCGATGTCGGTAAGTTCACTTCATCAAAGGACTTTGAGCTACTCAAAGCTGGTCTATTACTTAACAAGTTATTGAGTGGTGCTGAAAGTTGGAGCCAAGGAGACAGAAGCGAAAAGATAGATTATTCAAGCCTTAAAGAGTGGATACGCTACGTTTACCGCAAGTATGGACTATTAGACCCTTTTCCTGAAAAAGAGCCTATAATCGCACGTAAACTATGAGTTTTATATATCCATATCAATTGTACAAGGTCACAAAGAGTGAGCCTAACAAAGTAGGACAGACTAAAGATATTTTAGAGTTTGTTTGTAATTGTGATGAGCAAGTAAATACAACGGCTAAAATGGTTAGAGACGATAACGGAGTAACATTTGTTTATGCGTCTAACATCTTTCTACCAATTGTAACAGATTTTGTAGTTAATGATGACATAGTTGTTAAAGATGGTGATTCTATTCGATTAGATGGCAAAGTAAGACGAAATAGTAATAGCGATAAGGTAGGGAGTAGATTATGGGTATAGCAGCGGATAAGGGCAATAAGAACTACATTAAACAATTTCGTTTAGAAATTGAGAAGAATATGCACGATTCAATAGTATATTTTCTTAATAGTGTAGGTTTGCAATGCCTTGCATATGCTCGAGAAAATGGTTTATACACAGACAGAACAGGTAATCTTAGAAGTTCAGTGGGTTATGTTATAATGAACAAGGGTAACCTATTAGAGGTAGGAGGTTTTAGTCCAAGTGTCAATAATGCAGCGGTCGAAAAAGACGGTTACACAGGCGCCGCAACTGGTGAGGACTATGCTATAGAGATAGCAGAGCAAATGAGTTCAGATTCTTCTTCTTACGTCCTTGTTTTTGTCGCTGGTATGTTTTACGCTGAATATGTAGAAAAGAAAGGATACGATGTTCTAATTGGCACGCAAATAATGGCAGAAGAATACGCAACTAATTTATTTAATCAAGTATATGAACAATCTCAAACCAAGTAGTAGTATAGATATAGTTTTAGACTTTAACAAGCATCTTGTAAGGTGTTTGTATCCAAATTACATTGCTAATGTTGGCGAGAGTGTTAGCGTGTTTAACAGCTTTCTAAATGGAAATAAGCCAAAAAACATCAATGTATATGAGGAGTTTTTCATCCCTTTGTTTCAAGTTCAGCATTCTAGTGAGATGCCTGATTCGTTCATTTTAGTAAAAGTATTAAGCAATAACGATGACGGCTCAATTTTACAACGTGGAGTAGTTGAACTATGTATTTATGCTAAAAACTTACAAGGTAAAAGTAATGCAACGCTACCAAACTTAACAGCAATTAATAATATTACTAAAATGGTGTACGATAAACTAACAAACACCATTTTCAGTAATATATCAATAACAAATATAAGAAGTACAATACTAAGCGACCAAGATAATGGTTACCACTATAACAGTTTAATAATAAATAACGTAAATATAAAATAATATGGCAGAACCAAGTACAAATGTAGATGTAGTATATGGCATAGAGTATATCCTTTTCGGAGATAAACCAGTAGATGGAAAGTTTCCAGCTGTAGGTTCGGCGACAGCTCATAGAGTTTCGTTGATTGGAATGGATAGCTATTCAGCTACAAAGGATGATGACACGACTACTGATGTTAACTTTGAGGACTTAGACGAGGTGTTTTTAGTTCTTGATGGTGAGAAAGGTAAAACTACTATCACATTTACATCTAGTAACTTTAGTGAGGCGACAATGGCTTATTTTCTAGGCTATGAAGTAGATGATGATGGTGCATGGATTAGCAAGCCTAATTTCTCACTACCAGAGATGTATATGGAGGTTAAAACACGTAAAATTCAAAACTACAAAGCAAAGGTATTTCAATACCTACCTGTTAAGGTGAAAGCGACAGAAGTTACAACTTTGACTAAAAATGCTTTGTCGACTATTGAATTTGAAGTGACACTACTTGCAAATACAGACGAGACAGGAAAAGAGATTGGAAACAAAAAAATAATTCCTTTGACAGCTTAACAAGCACTAATAATAAACCTAAAAGGGAGGGCAATATCCCTCCTTTTTTTATACCTAAATTATGACAACAGAAGAAAGAGTATATAATGGAATAGTTCAAAAGCCTTTTAATATTAAATTAGGGGGTAAAGATGTCAGGTTGTTACAATCTACACTATCAGACGACTATCAAATAAGCTCAATAGTATCTAAAATAAGCGATGTTGTAGAAAGTGAATATATAACAGATAAAGATATTTTAAGTCTCTTAAACGCAAAGGAAATAGCCAAAATAATAGCAGTAACAGCAAAGAGTATATCGCCTATTCCAATAATAAGAGAAATAGATACTTATTTTAGACGCAAAAGAGCGTATAATTTAGCATACAAAAGAGCAAGTAAAGCAGAAATAGGATTTGCAATTGTAGCTATAATTCCACAGATGCAACTTTTTTTTTATCGAAGAGCTATCATTTCCCTGAAAGGTCAGAACACACTGAAACCGACAAAAGAGACAGAAACGACAGTCCATACTCAACAATAGTTGCTATATTAAAATCTGAATTTGGTATATCTTATTTTGATGCAATAAATAAGATTAGCGTTGTCAACATAATGGCATTACTTAAAGCTATACCGCCTTACAGAGGGCTAGAAGATAGGGAAGAAAAGAATAGAAAAGGAGCAAATAAACAAACAAACAAACCTAAGAATAAAATAGTTTCTTGGGAGCAAATAGGTTTTTAATATGGCACAGAATTTTAAAATATCAGTAGACGACCAAGAGTTAGAAAAAGCATTTGATTCATTAGAGAAAAAGGCTAGTTCCTTAGAGCATACAATGGCTGAACTTGGTAAAAATGTAGATGATGTTTTTGCAGTAGATGATATAAGCAAATATACTAGTTCATTGCAAGAAGCTAGCGATATGATTAACCTACTAACTGAAGCTAGAAAAAAACAATATCAAGAGTATCACAACTTAAAGTTCGATAAAGATACATTTGGTATTGTGACAGATGAAGAGGTTAACAAGTCACTGCATAACTTAAACTTACTAGATTCAGCTATAAAGGAACTAGAGCAAGCTGTGTCTATTATGAGTGACTCAAAGGTTGACTTTGACAAAGTAGGTGTTAGTGGATTGGACAAACAGGCTGAGTCGCTAAAGAGATACGCTAGAATGATAGATGAGTTAGTTGATAGTCAAGATAAGGCAGAAATGAAACTAGCGTCTTTCATGGAGAATATAACAGAGGATACTTCCATTAAAGATATAACAAAAGCACAAGAACAATATATTGCATCTTTAGAGAGTATATCATATAGGTTGGAAGCTATAACTGTAAAAGGTCAAGACGACTTGTCAGCTAACCAAGTCAAAGAGATACAAAACATAACAAAGAGAATAAATGAAGAATTAGCATACTCAAAAGCTAGGATTGCTGAAATAGGCAAGGAAACAGATAATACAACTACTAAGGCTAAAACATATTATACTCAAATAAGAGAGATACGTGAAGAAATGGCATCTTTAGTATCCAGTGATGGTACTATACCTAAAGAAAACATACAGCGATATGATGAACTGAAGGATAAATTAAGCGAACTTGGAACAGCATACAGGCGTGTACAGCAAGAACAAAAGTTAGTTACTCAAGCTGGTAGCTCGATGGTTGCTGGTATAACACAAGGCTTACAAGCTATCGCGGGTACTTTTACACTTGTACAAGGTGTATCTGCAATGTTTACAGATGATGCAGAAAAGATACAAGAAATACAAAAGAAGTTACAGACGGCAATGGCTATAACTATGGGTATTCAGCAAGTATCAACGGCTTTGCACGCTACAAGCAATTTACGTATCGGATTGGTGGCAAAAGCTACTACTTTATGGGATACAGCTCAAAAGGCTCTTAATACTTCTCTAGGAATAGGTGCTGGATTGTCTAAGGCTTTCTTGACTGGTGGCGTTATGGCTTTAGTTGTTGGTGTTGGTTATTTAGTTACGCAATACTCAAAATGGAGTGCCGAACAAAAGAAAATAAGCGATTTGGCAAATAGTTATTTAGAAACGACAGCAAAAGAGGTTATAGAAGTAAACAGACTATTTAACGCTTTACAAGGTGCTACAAAGGAGAGCAAAGAATATGCCAATATCAAAAAGGAAATAAAATCTAAATATGGAGAATATCTAGCTAATCAAAGAGAAGAGGTTAAGAACTTGAATGATGAGACAGAAGCTAGAAAGGTGTTAACCAAGGCAGTATTAGAGACGGCAAAGGCTAAAGGGTTGGAGGACGCAACATCTAAAGCTAGTAGCAAATTCGCTAAAGATTGGAGCAATGCGCTTGACGATATATATGTTGGCTTTAAAGATAAATTTGGTGATGATGGTAGCAAAATGTTTGCTCAATTCTCAAGTGACTTAATTGCTTCTGGAGGTATTCTAACAGATGATATGAAAAAGGTGTACGGAGACGTAACAAAGACTATGATACAGCAAACGTCTCAATTTGGAACGTATACTACAACACAAGTTGATTTACTAAACCCAGCTGTTGATAAAGCTAAAAAGGCATTTGATGAGTATAGCACAACACTAGATTTTAATAATTCACTATTCAAGTCTAACACGGCTGAAACTGAAAAATATATCGGATTGTTAGGTATTCAACAACAAAAGTTAGAGGAATTAGAAACTAAATTCGGCGATGTTTCTCAAATTAGAGACGAATCTGTATTAAAGCAATATAATCAAGAAAAAAAGAGAATAGAAGAGGAGATAAAGAGACTATCTAGCTTAGGAGTAGAGACAATTAAACCACCTAAACAATCGAAAGAAGAGAGTGATTATAGCAAGGTAATTAAGGACCAAATAACACAACTAAACAAAGAGCGTGAAGAATTAGAGAAGCAAGGTATTGAGGGCAAAATAAAGTTATTGCAATATGAAGCACAAAAGGAGTTAGATATAATTAGTAAGGTTAAAGATGAGGCTATAAGGTTAGGCAAAGAAGCAGATGTAAGCATGTTAGAAGAGCGAGAAAGGACGCTTACTCAATACTATGAAAATCTAATACAAAAAGAAACTAATGCCACAGAAGAAGCTAATAAACGTAAACTAGACGAATACAAATCTTATGAAGAAAAAAGAGTTGATTTAATAGAAAAATATAATAAAGATATTGATTTAGCTAAAAGTTTAGGTTTTTCGGATGATACTATTATCCGTATGCGTGAGAAATTAGAAAGCGAATTATCTAAACTTGACTTTGCTAATTTAATGGATACGTCAGATATTGGCTCTTTATTTGAAGACTTAGATAAAAAATCTAGTGACTCAATTAAGGCTATTATAGCTAAACTAAAAGAATTGAGAGACGCTAATGCTAATAGTTGGGATGTTACCGAAATAAAGGCGTTTAACGACCAAATAAGTAAAGGCGAGGCATTGCTTGAAAATAGAAGTCCATTTAAATCACTAACAAGTGGAATAGAAGAATATAAAGCTGCTAATATAGAGTTAGAGAAGCAAAAAAAGATACTACTCGAATTGGAAAAAGAGGGCAGTGAAGATTTGGAGGGGCAGCTTAAGACAATTCAAGCTATAAAAAACGCAGAAGATGCAAGGGCAAAGGCACAAGATAAGATTAACAAATCTGTTAAGGAAGTAGGTAAAACTATTTCAGATGCTTCTAGCGCGATGACAGATGTTACAGATATGTTGTCTAATTTCGGTGTAGAATTTGACGAGTCAATAAATCAAGCTATCAAGGGTATTGGTCAGATGGGCGACGCTTTAGCTAATTTAGATGTAACGAAACCTGGCTCTATTATAACATCTTCTATCAAATGGATGAGTGGCATAGGTAATATTATAGGCGGATTATTTGGAGGCAGTAAAAAGGAGGTATCAGAAAAACAACTAAAAGAATACCAAGCAACAACGGAAGCAATAGAACGACTGATACAAGCGCAAAAAAATCTAATGGAATATACGTCTGGTGAACTGGCTAAGAAGTCAGCAGATGAAGCAATAGAGCTATTAAACAAGCAAAAGGCAGCTACTAGAGAGTTGTATCATGAAACGGTAGACTCGTACGGTGGCAGAAG
The DNA here is from genome assembly GCA_030151635.1 of Bacteroides sp. GTDB lineage: Bacteria > Bacteroidota > Bacteroidia > Bacteroidales > Bacteroidaceae > Bacteroides_E. The sequence goes on from JASLDF010000232.1 coordinate 31,969, forward strand.
CAGAACAATAGGCTATCGAATGGCTAAAGATATGAAGCCGTTTAGAGATGAAATCAGAGCTATTGGCTTAGATTGGGATGCTATGTTTAGCAGTGGACGTATGGAGGGGTTGGTTTGGCTTAGTGGTGAGGAATTAGCTAAGTTAAGAGATGAAGTACCTAAAGCGTGGGCGGCTATTGATGATGAAGTAAAGAAATACTTAGAAAGTATTATCGCTGCCGACGAAATGATTGCCAAAATACCAGAAGAATTAAAAGACGTATTCACAGGTACAGACTTTGAATCATTCTTATCTAGTGTTGCGAATGAGGTAAACAACTTCAAAGGTGATATTGAGAGTTTAGGAGATTTCACAGAAGATACTATAAAAAAATCCTTGTTTAATGCCTACAAACAAAGTGTTTTAAGAAATGCAATGATGCCATTGTATGATGAGTTGGCGGATATAATGAGTAAAGATATAGATAAAATATCAGACACAGAGGTTGAAGATTGGAGCAAAAAGCTACAAAATGCTATTGAATTTCAGAATCAAGACTTAAAAGATAAGTTGCAGAAGTTGGGAATTGATTTAGATAAGGAGGAAATGCGACCTAAAGCGTCACAAGGTTATCAAGTACAAATGAGCCAAGAAACAGGCGATGAGATTAGTGGAATGGTTAGAGGTATGCAAATGACGCTACTTAACCAAGAGTCAGAAATGATAAAACAGACTGATATTTTTAGTAGCTTTGGTATGCAATTTGGTAATATGCAACAAGAGCTACAAGCTATATCTAACGCAACGTTACAGGGTGTCTATTATCTACAAGATATAGAGAAACACACCAGAGTATTACCATCTTTTAGCGACAAATTAGACAAAATAGAACAAAACACAAGATAATGAGAGGTAATTTATTTATAAACGGCAAAGATGCATGGTTAACGTGGGGGGTTGCATTGGTAAAGGGAGGATATGAAAGTATCCTCACACCACCAAATAACAAACCATATACAACTAACGAGCAAAGAGGGGCAAGTGGAACACAAGTGTTTTATGATAATCCACAACCAATGGAAAGAGATTTTAATGTTTCTTTCTTTATTGATGCAAACACAAAAGAAGATTATCTAATTAAGTTTAACAACTTTGTTAATGAGATTAGAAACGGACAAGTGATTATAAGATTACCATCTCTTAAAATGGAGATGAAAGTTTATGTAAGTGGTTTTCTTAACCTTTCTTATTATGGAAGTAAAGGAATATTTAACGTAAGATTTAACGAACCTAATATAAAACAACGTGTATATTTATGATTGAAATCGGAGATATTGGCAGCGCACCAATTCAAAATGTGCTAGAAATTAAAGACGTTAACAATGTTGTTAAGTGTCGGTATGTGATGGGCAAAAATGATGCGTTAACAAAAGAGTTAATGAGTAGAAATGACATATCTACATCATTCAACTATCCATCATTTGTTCGCTTTAAAAAAGGTGATTACATAATGTATGAAAACGAACGTTATACATTAATGAAAGACTTTAAAGTAACTGATAACAAAGGAGAATATAGATATGAATTAGTATTTCATGCAAAAGAAATACTTATCCAAGATGCACAATATTTTTATACAAATAGCAATATTCATCAATCTGAATTTACACTAACAGGAAATGCACAATATTTCTTTCAGTTAGCAGTAGAAGATATTAATGCTCATTTCGGTGCAAACTTTGTTAATTTAGGAGCTATTGAAAGTACAGACATTAAACAAATAACATTTGCAAATAATACAAATGTATTTAGTGCATTGCATCAAGTTTGTGAGGTGTTTGGACTTGAATATTTATTCGCTGGTGATACTATCAACACTAGTAAAAAAGTTAATTTCGGTGATGCTATTGACTTTAAAATAGGCGAAAGTATATTGTCAGTGAATAGACGAGAGGGAGATAATGTATTTACAGCAAATAGAATACTAGCTTTAGGGTCAACTACTAACTTAACTAGAGATTACCAAGGTGGCGACTATATGATAGGCTCTAAGCGTCTAAGAATACCACAAAGTAAAGGTACTTTCATAGACTTAAAAGAGGGGTTGCAACCTACTGAAATAGAGACAGCAACAGTTATCTTCGATGATGTTTTTCCTCATAGAATAGGTAATGTAGATGAAGTTAGAGAAGTAGAATATGAAGATAAAGACGAAGACGGCAACGATATTATACTAAAACAATGGAGATTTAAGGATAATGGAATTATATTTAGTGAAGACTATCTATTGCCAAATGAACCTTTAATGTTAGTGTTTGAAAGTGGACGCCTAGCAGGTCAACATTTTGAAGTAGCATTTAGAAAAGGTAATTATAATGATACAGATAATAGCCAAAACTATGAAATATTACTAAATGATAGAGGACTACCAAATGAAACGCTTTACCCACAAATAGGCGATAAATATGTATTGTATAACTTCAATATAGCACTTGTTTCAAATATTTATATTCCAGAGGCTGAGAATAAGTTGTACGATACAGCCGTACCATGGTTAAAAGAACAACACACAGACAAAGGAGTATATGAGTGTCCAATAATGACAGATTACGCACGTACTAATGATGCTAATTTAGAGATAGGACAAAGAGTTAATTTGTTTGCGCCTATGTTTGACGAAACTACAAGACAGACAGGGAATAGAGAAAGCCGAATAATGGGTTACGTTAAGCCTTTGCTAGATTGGAGTACCGCAACATACACGATTGGAGATAATTCTGCTTACTCATCTAAATCGAATATTCAACAAAGAATTACCAAGTTAGAAGCGTTCGAATACGTTGATGCTGGTGTAGGTGGTGTAAGTGGTAGTGTTTATATTATCAAACAATTTGATTTAACTAGACCGACAGATTTTAATGTTTATTCAGCAAAGGCAACAGATGCAATGTATTTTAACAGACAAAAAGGTGGCAGCGTCTTAGGTGATACACTATTTACTAAAAATGTACAGACACATGGTGTAAACGTTTCAGATGTGTTTCAAAACTCAACATTCACGGCTGGTGCATTTGGCACAGGTATGCAGTTTAAAAATGATGCAAATGGCTATTCTTATGGAGAAATAGACTATCTAAGAGTCAGAAAAGAAATGCTAGTATCACAGCTTACCATTGATGAAATTAAAAGCGTAGGCGGTACTATATTATTGTCTTTAGCCAATTTAACAGCTAGTAATGTAGTAGACAATGGAACATCTTATAGAGTTTACTTTGACAATCAAGACGGCAAGTTATTAAATCAGTTTACAGTTGGCGACCAAGCTATAAGGCAAACGTTCAACGGAACTAATATAGTTAGATATTGGAGACTAGTTACAGGTGTAGGTGTTGATTATATAGACTTATCTAAAACAGATGCAGAGCAAAGCTCTAGTGTTCCATTGGTAGGCGATGAAATTATACAACTAGGTAACCGAACAAATGTAATGCGTCAACACGCTATATTATTGTCAGCTTATGGAAGTGATGCACCAAGTATTAAACAATATAGTGGAATAAACTCTTTTTCATTATTAAACAAAGAAGTTACAGTAATTTCACCAAGTGGCAATAAGTTTAAAGGTACTTTTGAAATAACAAGTAACGGAACTACTACGGCTGTTTATAAGGATAGAGGAAAGTTTATAAATGGTACTACTTATTATAAAAATGATAGAGTTTCTCATAATGGTTCGCTTTGGGTATGTGATGTTACAAGTACAACAGTTACACCTAATGAGAGCACAATGGCGTGGATAAAAGAGACAAGTGGAGATGTTGATATAAAGAATGCTATTGATAATATTCAGATTGGTGGGGTGAATTTCTTCCTTAATAGTGGGGATTATAGTGCTAATTGGAAAAGAAAATATATAGGAGAAGTAATAACTAATAGATACTATAATGGAAGTAGGATTGTAGAGTACCACAATTCTTGGAATGGGATTGGATATGTTGGTAAAAACATAGAGTCAAAACCTTATATGTATTCGTTTTATGCACGTATAACGGAATTAGAGCCAAACAATAATGGGTATCTTATTGTCTATGGAGCAACCAAGCAAGAGTGGCTAGTTCCTATAAAAGCATTAACAAAAGAGTGGACACAGTTCTCTATAATAGTAACCCCAAATATTACAGATGCATCTGGGTTAAGATTAGAGCCCAATATGGCAGTAGCTACTGGTCAAGCTATTGAATTATGTGGTTTTAAATTAGAGTCTGGCAACAAAGCTACCTCATGGTCGCCTGCTCCAGAGGATATACAAAATGAGATAAATCAAGTAGGTGATGATTTAGAGCAATTATCAACACAAACAACGGCTAAATTCCAAATTTTAGATGACAAAATAGAATCTAAAGTAGATAGTCAAACATACAATCAACTGGACCAATTAGTACAAACACATTCAAGCCAAATAACACAGCTAGATAAAAGTATTACGAGTACAGTAGAAAAAGTTGATAATATTTCTATTGGTGGTGTAAATATGCTATTTGGCACAAGAGATTTTAGCAATATTGGGGGGCGTAAGTGGGTATTTGATAGCGTTAAAGTAGAACCGAATATTGGTTATAATGGCATATCGTCAACAATAGCAACTGCACCTTGGCAAAGAGCCGTTCAGTATTATGACTTAGATGAGGGTAAAACATATACCTTTTCATGTTATGTTAAATCTAATGTTGCAAACAAGGTTGAATTTAATATACATCTCAATTCTAATGGTAAATACTTAATTCCATATCGATTTATTGATAAAGCTGATACATGGGAACGAGTTGAATTTACATTTGAAGTCTTAAAAGGTGATGCTGGTCGTTTTGAAACACGTGTTGAAGCAAGAAAGGCTAATATTGATGAAAGACTTTATACTTGTGGATACAAACTAGAAGAAGGAAATATAGCAACATCATGGGATCCAGCACCAGAAGATATTTTCACAGACATAAACTCTAAAAATAAAATCTCACATCAAAATGCAGCTCCAGAGCATCCCAATGTAGGTGATTTTTGGATAATGAAATCACTTGTTGACAGCAATGGCGTTATAAACGCAGACCAAAGCAAAAACATCTATCAATTGCAGATGCGTTGGGATGGTACAACGTGGCAGCGTGTCAACTGGAGTGCTTCAAAGAGCAAGGTTGAGCAAACGGATGCACAAATATTGTCGACAGTTGAAAAAACGGGAATAAATAATCTAGGTCAAAATGAGACGTTGTACTCCTATATTAACCAACAAAATAATGAAATAGTACTTGAGGTTGGCGAGGTTAGAGATGAAACTGTAGCGGCTCAAAACTTAGCAAATGCAGCTAATAATAACGCTAATTCAGCACAAAACAAAGCTAATAAAGCGGAGCAAGATGCCGCGGATGCACAAAGTTCCGCTAATAATGCTAAAAACATAGCGGATAGCAAGACAACACCTACTCAGGTCAATAATCAAATCAAGTCAACTGTAAAGATTACACCTAATAGTGTAGAGGTTGACACACAAAAAATGATTGTTAATGCTGACTTGATAGCTACTGCAATAGAAACAGATAGTCTGACAGTTGGTAAGGCAACAACTAAATCTCAAATGATAGTAGGTAAAGAGGGTCAATTATATGCTAGAGGCGAGAATGCTAGAGGTGAGAAAATGATTATTGATAGTAGCACTCAATCAATAACTGTAGGCGGTACTTATATAGGGTATGGATCTAATGGAGCTGGGGTTTCTAACCAAAGGGATATGCTAGTAACCCTATATGATGCTGACGGTTTAGTCGCACAAAATGAACAAACTGGATCTGTTTCTAGCTTAAAAGCTGGTGTGGTGGAATTGAGAGCTTATGGTAGACTTGTTTTAATAGAAATAAGACCAGACAAGATAGATTTAATACTGAATGGGTTGCCAACATCACTAGCAAACGCTTCAAATGGCGGATTATACACTACTGTAATGAATGGGCATAAGGTCATTTGTCAGAAGTAAATAGTGTTTTTGATAGGATAGTTAACAGTTTTGTTAACTATCCTATTTTATTTGTATCTTTATAGCTATAAAATAAACTAAAAATTTAAATATTAACCGTAAAATACAAATATGAATAATGACAAAAAGTTCAAAAGATAAAATACAATACGGAACGGCAGCGGCTACCTTGTTTTTAGGGTGGGTGTTAGTCTTTATTGCCTACTTTCAAGCACCAAATGGAGGGATACATGATAGTATTCTTTGGATATTTGCTCAATCATTATTGTATGCTGCATCTATTTTTGGAGTAGCTGCATATATAAGTGATAGATTTAGTAGAATAGAAAGCAAAATAAATAATAAACTAAAAGACACAAAAGAGGATGAGAGAGATAAATAAAATAATTATTCATTGTTCGGCAACACCTGAGGGTAGTGAACATACTGTAAAAGATATTGATAATTGGCATCGACAACGCGGTTTCTCAATGATAGGCTATCATTATGTAATATATCTAAATGGAGAAGTACACGAGGGTAGACCTCTAAAATTAAGCGGAGCGCATACACAAGGTCACAACTCTAATTCAATAGGCATTTGCTATATAGGTGGCATGACAAAAGACATGAAAGAGCCTAAAGACACAAGAACAAAGGAGCAAAAAGAAGCACTTATCAAACTTGTTAACAAACTAAAAGAGACTTATACAGAAGCGACAATACACGGACATAATGAGTTCGCTAACAAAGCGTGCCCAAGTTTTAACGTACAAACAGAATTATAAAATGAGAAACATTACAACAACAAATGAAGCTATTTTCATTACAGAGCAAACAAAATTAATATCATATCCAAAGAATATGATTAGGTTTGATATGATGGGAGATACAATACACTTTACCGACACACCAACAAATAGGGATGTATTAACAATAAAGATTGATGAAGTTTCAGTAAATGGAGAAGCACTAACAGGCGATACAATAGAAGTAGCAACCAAACTATCAAAAGAGATATATAATGCTTATATACCACCCAAAGAAATAGAAATAATACCTGAGGAATGAAAAAACTAATATTAACAATATTGTTAACTGTCCTCTTTAGCGCGTGTGCAACTAGAGTAATAGAAGTGCCAATACATACTACTAATACAGAGATAGAGTTTTACGATAGACTTGTAAGAGATAGCGTTTACATCCATGATAGCGTGTTTATAAAGCACAAGAACGACACCATATGGATGGAACGATACAAAACACTATACAAGGAAAAGGTTGTCAGAGATAGCGTATATTTACGTGACAGCATAAGAGTAGAAGTACCTATAATCGTAGAAGTAGAAAAAGAAATATCTTTTTTTGATAGAGTAAAATATGGCATTTATGCACTACTTTTGATTTTGTTGATAATTAGCATATATAAGGTAGTGAGAATATTCAAATAATTTGCTATATTTGTATCTCCAAGTAGCCAAATACTATTGGCGAATCTTCATAATTTTTTTTAATTGTTTACTAAAGCGTTTGAGTTGTGAAATTCGGACGCTTTTTTATTACAATATATTTGCATCATTAAAATATTATACATACTTTTGTATCGAGTGCAATAATTAATAACAAAATTATAAACCATTGTTCTGGAGACAATCGCACTCAACTGTTTTTTAATATGAGAAAGCTATCTAAAGAGTTAGATAGCTTTTTTATTTGAAATTATTTGTACTTTTGTTTGCATTGTTGAAAACTTTATTTAGCTTTGTGAAGTCATAAGACAAAACAATTAAAATAAAACAATTATGAATAGACAAGAATTTGAGCAACAAATTAAAAGCTGCAAAAGTGTAGCTAAAACACAAGAAGAATATCAAGATATTGCAACAAAAGTAATACAAAGATATTCAGACGAAAACAGCCTAAACTACGGTCAAGGGTTAGATGTCTATAAAGAAGTAGTTAATAACATTAAAAATAAAATAAAATGAAATTTACAGCAAAATTAATTAAAAAACTACCTATCCAAAAAGGACAAGGTAAAAATGGAGAGTGGCAAAAAATAGAATTAGTTTTCTTAACTGAAGATTCATACCCTAAAGAAATATGCGTACAAGCATTTGGAGAAAGAGTAGACGAATACTCAAAGCTAAATGATAACGGAATGTATGAGGTGAATATTAATATCGAAAGTAGAGAATACAACGGACGCTATTTTACAAACGTATCAGCGTGGAAAATTGACGTCTTAGGAGTAGAAGCAAAACCAAACAACCATACAGAGCCAACACCTCCGCCAGTTGACTTTAATAGTGATAATGAAGATGAAACATTACCTTTTTAATATATGAAATACATAATAACAAAAACAATAATAAAAGGGCATCCAACTATTAAAGATAAAATAGAAACGGATTGCTTAAGCACAACAAGAAAAGAAATAGCAGAGCGATTTAGCGTAAGTTTAAGCAAAGTAAAATTTCAATACGATGAAACAGACGAAAAAGAATAAAGAAACGTTCTTATTGCCTAAAAACAGCAAAATAAGAGTTGAAACAAGCGAGAAAGGATATATCTATCTAACAATAGAATATAATTACTCACAATCAACGTTTCAAAGAATAAAACAAAACATTAGTTTCAAAATAAATAAATTTTTAGATAGATTATGAAAAAGTTTAAAAAAGGTGATATAATTAGGTGTGAATATGGGAGTCAATGTTTTATTGGAATACTACACTGTGTCGAGAATGATGTTATATATTTAAGTCATAGTATTGATAATATATTTAATAGGTAGATGTATGAATGTGATGTAGATTGGAAATATAGAAGCATTAAGATGGCAAATAACGAAGAGATAGAGTTGTTTAACTCAATTTCACCTATAAAATATACAAAGAAAACGACATTAAATAAAGTAGGTGATAAGTTAACATCAATTCAATCAAAAATTGAAAATGAAATAACAAAAGACAAGTGGATGCACTTTGGTATAAGTATGTTAATCGCCTATTTTTCGCTATATTATACACCTATAATCGCATTACCATTCATATTTGGATTATTAAAAGAGTTATCCGACAAATATATTAGAGGCGGTAAGTTCGATTTTTATGATTTATTTGCAACTTATTTAGGTGCTATCCCGTTTGTAATTTATATATTTGTCCATGGCTAAGAAAAAGGTAAAAGATAAAGACGAATTTAATGACATTGAAAGGTGCGAATATTGCATACATAACAAAGGAGAAAATGAAAGATTTGACTTTATGTGGTATTGTGATAGAATGAAGAGATATTTACCACAAGGTTATAATTTTTGCAGAGCAAATCACCTAAATAAAGGAAGTTTTGAAGTTGATAAAGTAAAATATAAACAATTTAAAAAGTGAAAAATGAATTATGAAGATTTTATAAAAAACAAACAACACACATCTATTAATAAAGGAATTAAACCTACTTTCTTTTTAGATTCTATGTTTGATTTTCAAAGTCATATTGCTGAATATGCAATATTAAAAGGTCGTGCCGCTGGTTTTATTGACACTGGACTAGGTAAGACATTGATTGAGTTAATAGTTGCCAAAAACTATCTAACAGCAACAAATAAGAGAGTTTTAATAATAACACCTCTAGCCGTCGCTTTTCAGTTTATAACAGAAGCTAATAAGTTTGGGATAGATGATGTTAGTTATTCTAAGGATGGAAAGTTAACTAGTAAAATAGTTATATGTAATTATGAAAGGCTACACTTGTTTAATCCAAATGATTATGATTGTGTTATACTCGATGAAAGCTCTATTCTTAAAAACTATGATGGAAAGATAAAGGAACAAATAACTTACTTTATTAGAAAAGTTAAGTATAGATATTTGTTTACAGCTACACCATCGCCAAATGATTTTATAGAGTTAGGCACAAGTTCAGAAGCACTAGGAGAATTAGGGTATATGGATATGTTAAGTAAGTTCTTTACCAACAATGAAGATACTATAAAGCCTCAAAATATAGGTACTAAATGGAGATTAAAAGGACACGCAGAAAAGGCATTTTTTGATTGGGTTAGAAGTTGGAGTATATCGGTTAGGAAACCATCAGATATAGGATATTCAGATGAACGTCATGTTTTACCAAATCTTATCACTAACTTAGTATCTGTTAAAAACGTTGATACCCTTACCATAAATGGTCAAACTGCTTTATTCCCTATCATTGCAAGAACTCAATCAGAAGTTAGACAAGAGCAAAAGATAACAGTTGAGCAAAGATGCGAAAAGGCTACAGAAATAGCATCTAACCATGACTCAAGTGTATATTGGTGTAATCTTAACTATGAGGGTGATTTACTTCAAAAATTAGATAAAAATGCTTATCAAGTTAAAGGATCAATGAGTATAGATGAAAAGGAGGAAATACTTTTAGCGTTTGCAAATGGAGAAATAAAGAAACTAATAACAAAAGCTCAAATGACTGCATTCGGTTTAAATTGGCAACATTGCAATCATACAGTTTACTTCCCTACTTTCTCTTATGAGCAATATTACCAAGCAATAAGACGTTTTTATAGATTTGGACAAAAAAGAGATGTTATTTGCGATATGGTGCATTCAGAGGGGCAACAAAGGGTATTAGATTCTCTTATTGCTAAATCAGAAAAGGCGGATAAGTTATTCACTCACTTAACATCTAGTTCAAATCAAATAAAACTAGATTCATCAAGACAATTAAATAATAATATAAATTTACCTAACTTTTTATAAAATGGAAAAAGAAATAATTACAAATGATTATGCAATATACAATAATGATTGCATGAATGTTATAAGAGAAATGAAAGATGAAAGTATAGATTTATCTGTATATAGTCCTCCATTTGCAGGATTGTACAACTATTCAAGTAGTCCAAATGATTTTTCTAATTGTAATAGCTATGATGACTTTTTGACTCAATATGAATTCTTAATAAAAGAAATAGCAAGAACGACTAAAAAAGGACGAATAACAGCGGTACATTGTCAAGACATTATAAATCAGAATGGTAGTAATTATGATTTGCCACATGAAATAATAAAGATACATGAGCGTCATGGGTTTATGTATAAAAATCGTATTACTATATGGAAAGAGCCTTTAAAGGTGCGTATGCGTACAATGGTTAGGTCATTAATGCATAAGTTAATAGTTGAAGATTCAACAGAATGTTTTACTGCAATGCCCGACTATGTATTGATATTTAAAAAGAAAGGTGAAAATGAAGTTCCAGTAACACACGAGCACGGATTAAGTTATTACGCTGGTGAAACTCCTTTATTGCCAGCTATGCAAGAAACTTACGGAAGTTTTGAAACATTAAAGCAAAAGTATAAAGACCATAAAGACCCTAGAAGTAACAAGCTAAGTCATATCATTTGGCAACGTTACGCATCGTCTGTATGGGATGATATAAGAATAGATAATGTTTTACCCTTTAGAGACAGCAAAGAGGAAGATGATGAAAAGCACGTACACCCTTTGCAATTGGATGTTATAGATAGAATTGTAGAGCTATATTCAAATAAAGGCGAGGTTGTTTTTACTCCTTTTATGGGTGTAGGTAGCGAGGTGTTTAGTCCCGTTTCAATGGGTAGAAAGGCTATAGGTGTTGAACTAAAAGAGTCCTACTTTAAGCAAGCTACTATAAACATGAAACACGCTTATAGTAGATTTGACAACGCAGAAGAGCCAACAATGTTTTCAAGCGAGGAAATGAGAAATGCAGATTCTGAAATGTAATATATTTTTACTATCTTTGTACAAGAACATAAATAATACTTATTCAGTGGATAGTTTAAGTAGAAAAATATAAAAATAGGCTATTAAGTCAATGGGTTGCTGTTATCCACAATAGGCACTCATTACTTAGTAGCCTTATTTATTTAATATTATGAGAGAAATTAAATTTAAAGGTAAAAGAATAGATAATGAAAAGTGGGTATATGGTAGTTACCTAAATTTATTCAACGAGAAAAAAGGTGAATATACACATGAGATAGCCTGTCAATATTTTGAGGGTGCTAGTATGGACTATCCTTATCCAACTTGTGATACTTACTTTGTGGAAATAGACCCTAACACCCTATGCCAATTTACAGGGTTAAAAGATAAAAACGGAGTAGAGATATACGAGGGGGATATATTTATGTCTCATGTAGGTTTGAAAATGGCTATTGAGTGGCAGAATGAGCATTCCTTATATATGATGAGATGGTTGTCAGATGACTATCAAGAGAAAACTGACGCTAAGTTTTTACATAAGTCAGAAATTATCGGCAACATTCACGACAAAGACGCTGAAAATGGATGAAAAAGGCAAATTAAGTAACTTTATACCTATTAGTAGGGATATATTCAAGCATCATTTATGGGAGGAAAAACGTATTTTCTCTAAATTTGAAGCATGGCTATTCTTATTACAAGAAGCTAAATTTGAAGATTCCAAAATACTAGATTCCAAAAGTAATTCATTTATAATAATAAAAAGGGGCGATGTTTATGCTTCTTTTAGATTCATGGCAGACTACTTTAAATGGAGTACGACAAAGGTCGCAAACTTCATTGAATTATTAGAGAGCGACAGCATGGTCAAAAAAAAGACGCACGAAAAGACAGGGCAAACTATTGTAACTATATGTAATTATGATGTTTATAACGTAGGTGGTGGGTGTGAAAAAGACAGTCAAAAAGACGCAGAAAAGACGCAGAAAAGACGCAGAAAAGACGCAGAAAAGACAAACTATAATATAGAGAATAAAGATAATATAGATAATATATTAAAAGAGCCAAAAACTTTTTTTCTCAATGGGGTGCAAGTTGCAATATCAGAAAACTATGTTAAAGCATTAGAGGAAATGCAAAGCGATGCAAGTTGGATAGAAACAAATACAATGAATTTAAGAATGGTTGACAGAACACTCACACCAGACAATATAAAAGAAAAAATAATAGAGTTCTTTGTCTTACGAACAAATGAGGGTAATATCGAAACACCAACAACCAAAGAATGTAAACAACATTTCGCTAATTGGGTTAGAATAGATTTAAGTAAACAAGAAAAACAATTAAAGAATGAACAGCCACAAGTCCAAAGAATTCAACGCGACCCATACCTCGAGCGTATGGCAGAACTTAGACGCAGAGCGACAGGTATTGGGAACGATAATAAGTGAATCGGATGCATTTAGTAGAATTGAGAAAGATTTCAGAAAGCAATTATTTTATCATTCAGACCACTCGATAATAGCAGAAGCAATCTTAAAAGTTCAATATGAATCAAACAAAATAGACCTTGTTACTATTTTTGATGCTTTACAGACAATTGGTAAACCAGAACTAATTGGATTAGTCACAGAAATAACCACAAGCGTAGGGTCTAGTATTCACCTTGAGGAACATATGCGAATCTTAATAGATGTTTTTGCTAAAAGAAGTGTTATAGAGATAGCACAACAAACTATCAAGATGATAACAGACAATGAGACAGCGAATAAGGCTATTTCTAGTGCACAGGTTGCATTTGAATCGCTAGAAGATGGGATATACTCAAATGACAATTTAAAGCACGTTAAAACGCTTGTAAACTCGTCAATGGAGTTGGCTTATGAAAGAGTAGATAGAGTTCGAAAAGGTGAAACAAGTGGAATAACAAGCGGACTTACTGATTTAGATAGTTACTTAAACGGTTTTGATAGTGGAAAATTATATGTTATTGGTGCTAGACCTGCCATGGGCAAGACGGCAATAGCCTTAAAACTGGCGAAATCAGCTTCTATGACTGGTAAAAATGTAGCTATTTTTTCACTTGAAATGAGTGGCGAGTCTTTGGCGGATAGATTAATCTTAGGTGAATCAAACATAGAAAGCGATAGATATAGCTCAGGTTACCTTTCAGATGAAGATTTAAAACAATTAGATAAAGATATAAACCCTCTTTTCAATCTACCAATTTATGTTGATGACAATAGCAATTCAACGATCCGAAAGATGGAAGCTAAAAGCCGTTATTTGCAAAAAAGAGAAGGTTGTGATATGATAATTATTGACTACTTGCAGCTAACCGATGGAGAAGGCAACAATTTCAATAGAGAGCAGGAAATAGCATCCATATCAAGAGGTGCTAAAAAGATGGCTAAAAATCTAAATGTACCTGTAATATTGTTATCCCAATTAAGTCGAGTCGTAGAGAGTAGACCTGACAAAAAACCTTTGCTTTCAGACCTTAGAGAATCGGGAGCGATCGAACAAGATGCAGACGTTGTAATGTTTATTTATCGTGCTGAATACTATAAACAAGTTCTTTTAGATAATTCAAATATGGAA
>JASLDF010000233.1 GCA_030151635.1 Bacteroides sp.
AAACGACACAATTATTCGTCTGTGCAAAGCCCTTATCATTCCCGAAGCAGGAGTCAAAGGTGGCAGTCAGGCAACGGGTACTCGAGCTTTAGCCTTGAAGCACCCGCTGTTTGTGGCGAAATATACAGACACTCCCGCAGGCAACGAATCGTTACTTTGTAGAGGTGCTCAATCACTTCCTATATCTACAGATAATACAGCAGTGTCAATCGCTCCTGTTATGGACGTGGTTGATGGTGCTGGTTTATTGTTTTGAAGTAGCACTTTTACCCCCTTCCTACAGCTACCCACAACAGCTCTTTATTATCTCCCTATGATGCATGAGTTCTCTTTGAAAGAAGAGTGAGTTCTCTTTGAAAGAAGACTCACTCTTGTTAGGGTGAAGTAAATACTTTTAGTTGTGCTTACATTCAATAATCAAGACCAACCTCTCCCAATGATGTACATTAGTTTGTGTCTTATTCTTCAAATTGCTGTAAATATTCGTTTAAATTTTCATCCCGATCCAAGTCCAGGTGTTTTCTTAGGCGGTAACGATTGGCCTCAACACCACGAATTGATATATTCATTAGTGGTGCAATTTCTTTAGAAATCATATTCATTTGAATGTATGCGCATAAGACTTGTTCATTTCTGCTGAGGTAGGGATGCTTTTCTGTCAGCTTCTTGAAAAAGGATTTGTGTACTAAATCAAAATTTGAACGAAATACTTCAAAGTTGTCGTCATTGTCGATGTTAGAGTTGATTATCGAGATAAGTCTAATGATATGTTGCTTTAACTTAGGTGTTCCTTGTTTTTCATCAATTGATTTAGAGATTTTCAAGGCTTCATTTTTAACCTTTTCTAGTGCTTCGCTTTTGCTTTGCACATTTAATAGTTGTCCAGACAATTCTTGAGATTTGTATTGTAACTTATCTTTAAGGTTCTTGTTTTGTAATTCCGTAATTTCCTGATCTTTAAGTTGAGTTATAGCTAGGTGCCTTTTGCGCTGTTCCACTAGTTCCATTCTTTTTATTAGAGTAATTCGGCGGTAGATGAAGTAAATACTTGCCATGAAAATTATTAAATAACAGAAATAGGCAATAAAACTTCTATAATAAGGAGCTAGTATTTCAAATTCTACTTTAGAAACATTGCTTAGCACGTGTCCTTGTGCATCAACAGCCACAATTTCGAAGGTGTACTTGCCTTCGTATAAGCTTGTATATTCTTTTTGAGTAAGTGGTGTTGGTGGCGACCAACTAGCAGCCTTTCCAACTAACCTATAGCTGTAATAATTTCTGGATTCTGTTGAGGGTAACAGTACGCCGTACTTTATTACTAGAGTGTTTTGTTTATAAGGGATTTTAATGACAGGCTGCTTTTTGATTTGTCTGTAATAGTGTGTTTGGGTGTTTTGAGTACTGACAATACTTAGTATAAATGAAGAGTTATTTGATGCCTGATTTGAAATACGATCCAAGTTAAGTTGATTAAATCCATTGTCAACAGCTATTATGGCTGTCTGTGAGTTCACAAGGTGAATGTTTTCAAAATTGGTAATGAGCTGATTACCCATGCCTACAATTACGGTTTGATATTGATTTTGTTTAAATAGTGCGACTTTTAACTCTTTATTAGTCACATACCATATATTCTGTGCACGGTCTTTGTATAGGAATCTATATTCGGTAGCTCCCTCTAGTATAGACTCAAGCTGCGTGTTCTTGTGGAATGAATCGGTCATCTTACTGTACTCGTAAATACCTTCGTTGCTAGTGAACACAATTCTTTTGTCTATATATTGCAACAGGTGCTGACTGGCTTTTAGCCCTTCTACATGGTTATATACCTTTCGATTCAATACGTATTCCAGTTCATCATTCAGTGTAACTCGTTCTATGTATTTATCCGAATTTATGTACCAAAAGGTATTGGGGATTTCATCTTCAATAAACCCGAAACTAGAATCTTGGCAATCTTTGACTTCATGAGAAAATACCCACTTGCCATTTTTCTTCTTTAGCATGATGAAACCTGAATAAGTTGCTGCCATTAAAATAGATTTTGTTTTTTTTATAGGCTTCACCTCCCAAGTACTGGGGTGTTTTATAAAAGTTTTATTTAAATTTTGATCCAAAATAGTGATTCCATTATCTCCTGCAGCAAATAGCTGATTCTCTATGATGTTAATTGACCATATTTGCCCTTCAGTACCTTTAATGGGGACAGGAACTCCTTCTTTATATTGGTAAAGTCCTTGGTTTGTTCCTAGGAACAGTTCATTATTGAAAATCTCGGAGCAATAGCCTGTTCCAATTGGTGAAACTGTTGAGAACATGGGTTTTATAGGAGAATTAAGTTCCAGATAACTGATCCCTCGATCCATGCCCAACCAAAGGTTGGAGTTTTGGTCAAATTCCATACTTAACACCGTGTTGTCAAAAAGGCCAGTATATAGTTGATAGTTCTTATAACTATCGTAGTCCTCATTATTGAATATCCACACCCCACTGTTGACTGTGCCAATGGCTAATGTGTTTTCTTTTTTTGCAAGAGAAAAGAGCGGGTAGTTATTTTTGAGGATCCGATTTATTTTTTTTAGTTCAATTAAGTTGTGGTCTATTAACTTGTAAATACCGTTGCTCTGAGTTGCTATTATTAATCCATCCCCATCGGCTGTCATGGCTACAATCTTTTTATTATCGAGTGACTGAGTAGCAGGTATCTTTTTATACGCTAGGGTTTTAGGATTTAATTCGTAAATACCCAACATGGATGCTAAGTAAAGCGTGTCCTTATAAAGAGCGGATGTATCTATTTTAAAGGGAATCCATTTAGTGCTAATGCTTCCATCATTAGTATTGTATTTGTGTATATATCCTTCAGAAATATAATAAACACAATCTCTATAGGCCAAAGTATTCCATACTTCTCCAGCCCATTTATCGGTTCCATTAGTGAGAGAATGATAAGTTAATGTGCCAATATCTGTTTTATAAAAGTAACCAATTTCGCTACTTCCCCCAATAAATACTGTGTCTTCCGATATGTGTAAAGATCGGATCATATGATTAGGGACTTCGTTCAAATTCCAAAACACTCCATCATATTCAAGTAATCCTTCATTATTAGCACTATATATCCAACCTTCAGGGTGTTGTTTAATCATCCAGTTTTGAAAACCAGCATTATAATTGTTTCTACTATAATTGTGGATACGAGTTTCCCAACCAAACATAGTGGATGTAATAATTATAAAAATGAAGAAGTTAAATGTTCTTCTCATAGTATTAGTAAATGTTTATATTTACAAATATAAGTATAATTAATGATTGATTTCCATCTATTTTTTTAGGTTTTTGAATTATTGAAATTATGCTATTGATTATCAGTGTTATATAAGTATGTGTAGTAGTGATGTAGTACCTAAATATCTAATTATAGAGTCTGTGTAGTAGGGGTTAATAGCTCTCTATATTCAAAAAACATTTACTTTGGTTAACATTAACGTTTAATCAAGTATTAACCTTATTTAATTATTATGAAAAGAAACACATTCTTGACAAACATGTTAGCCATACTGTTTGTCATTCTGTTCTCAACTGTTTCTGTACATGCTCAAGAGAAGATATTCTCTGTTAAAGGTGTGGTTACAGATGCTAAAACAGGAGAGCCATTAATTGGAGTATCTATTTTAGAAAAAGGTACGACTAAAGGTACAATTACAGATGTTGATGGTGGTTATACCATTGATGCTACAGCAAAAACAAAACTGGTCTTCTTTTATGTGGGCTATGGTAAGAAAGAGGTAATTGTAGCAAATCGTACACAAGTTGATGTTCTACTTGTAGAAGAGGACCATCTACTAGACGAAATTGTTGTAGTAGGTTATGGTGTTCAAAAGAAAAGTGTGGTAACTGCTGCTATTAGTAGAGTTACCGGAGATGATTTAAACATAGCGAAACCCTCAAGAGTGGAAGATGCTTTAAAGGGAAAAGTATCGGGTGTCCAAATAACGCAAAGTTCGGGTCAACCAGGAGCTGATTCTAAGGTACGTATTCGTGGTATAGGTACAGTAAACAACAGTGATCCTCTTTATATTATTGATGGAATGCCTGTTGATGGTGGTATTAACTTTTTAAATCCAGTAGATATACAGTCAATAGAAATATTAAAGGATGCTGCATCTGCTGCTATTTATGGGGCTAGAGCTGCTAATGGTGTAGTTCTTGTAACGACAAAGTCTGGTAAAGAGGGTAAAACTACTATCAACTATGACTTTAGTTACGGTTGGCAAAATCCATGGAAAAAACGTTCAGTGCTAAATGCAAAAGAGTATATGGTTATTATGAATGAAGCTCAACTGAATGATGGAAACGCACCACGATATTCTGCAGAGCAAATATCATCTGCAGGACCTGGAACAGATTGGCAAGACAAAACATTCAATTTCGATGCTCCTGTGCAAAGTCACCAAGTTAGTGTATCGGGTGGTAATCAAAAAGGAAATTACTTTTTATCAGCAGGATATTACAATCAAGAAGGTATTGTAGGAGGGGACTATAATAAGTCTAACTATGAGCGTTTAAGCTTACGTTCAAACTCTACATATACATTGTTTGAAGCAAATGATCGAAAATATTTCAAGAAACTATCTGTAGGTGTAAACATGGGCTATTCAAGAAGCATATCACGTGGAATCGAGACAAACTCAGAATATGGTTCAATTTTAGGTAGTGCTGTAGCATTTAGTCCATTAGTATCTATATATGCCGATGAAAGTACTGCCGAGGGTATTCTAAAAGATCACCCTAATGCTGTTAAAGATAAACATGGTCGTGTATTTTCACTACCACCTAGTGGGTTCCAAGAAATAGCAAATCCATTGGCGATGTTAAATCGTCCATACGATGAGCGTTGGAATGATGATAAGTTTGTTTCAAACTTTTGGGCTGAATTACAAATTCTTCCTATGCTAAAATTCAAGAGTAGTTATGGTACAGACTTGGCTTTTTGGGGAATGGACGGTCATTACTTTCCATATTATCTCGCTTCTCAAAACCAATTTTTAGATGAAAGTTATGTAACAGGTCAAATGCATAGAGGTTTTAAATGGCAAGTCGAAAATGTATTTACTTATAATCAAGTTTATAATGAAAAGCATAATTTATCTCTGGTTTTGGGACAATCTGCTCAAAAATACAAATATAGATATTTGAGTGGTACAGATTATAATTTGTTGGAGTTAGACCCTAGTAAAGCAAATATAAACTCAGCAATTGCTGATCGTGATAAAGAGCGAGTGGATGGTGGAACAGGCGGGTATAATTTTACAGCGCTAGCCTCATATTTTGGTCGTGTAGATTACAATTTTGATGAACGTTATATGGCACAATTTACAATTCGTCGCGATGGATCATCTAAGTTTGGCCCTAATCACAAGTGGGCTACTTTTCCAGCTGTTTCCTTAGGATGGAATATTCTTAATGAACCATATTTAAATCGTCCAGAATGGTTTGATTCATTTAAACTACGCTTTAGTTGGGGGAAAAATGGTAATGAGAATATTGGTAATTTCAGATACGCGTCTTTGATGTCTGGTGGTCAAAATTATTACTATGGTGGTGGTTATAATGTAGCTACCGATGGAAAAGATGGAACTATGCAATATGGAACTTCGCCATCGAATATTGCAAACCCAAATATTAAATGGGAGGAATCTGTTCAAACAGACCTTGGATTCGATGCACGCTTTTTAGAAGGTAAGTTGGGAATCGGATTTGATTATTTTATAAAGAAAACTAAAGGGATGCTGATGGATCAACCCATTCCTTCTTATGTAGGACTAGGTGCACCATTGGCTAATGTTGGAGATATGAAAAACTCGGGTATCGAGTTCGAAATCACTTGGAAAAGTAGTGTTAAGGATTTTAACTATGGGATAACCGCAAATGCTTCATATTTAAAAAATGAACTTATCAAGCTTGGAAATGCTACTGGTGAAGCTGTATATGAATCAAACTCTACATCTGGATTAGGTAGTTTTATTAAAGGGAAAAATGGGGAAGTATGGCCTTATTTTTATGGTTATAAAACAGCCGGAATATTCCAGAACTGGGAAGATATAAATAGTTATGTAAATACTGATGGTAAGTTATTACAACCTACTGCTCAACCTGGAGATGTTCGTTTTGTAGACTATAATGAAGATGGAGTTATTGATGATAATGATAAAACAAAAGTAGGTAAAGGAATGCCAGATTGGACATTTGGTATAAGCTTTAATGCTGAATGGAGGGGTATAGACTTTAGTCTATTTTTACAAGGTGCTACTGGCAATGACATCTTTGATTTATCTACCCGTGGTGATATTCCAGCTATGAATAGACCTGCAGAGTATCTTAATCGCTGGCATGGTGAAGGTACATCAAACTCTCTTCCGAGAATGACAAATTCGAATCCCAACTCTAACTGGCGCTCTTCCGATCTATTTATCAAAAATGGATCATATCTACGGGTTAAAACAGTACAGTTAGGTTATACTCTTCCTCTAATATGGACTAAAAAAGCTTTTATAGAACGTCTAAGAGTTTATGTATCAGCAGAGAATCTATTAACTTTTACTGCTTATGATGGTTTTGATCCGGAGATTGCTACTGGTGATTACAATAGAATAGGAGTAGACAGAGGAATTTACCCTCAAGCTAGAACTATTTCTATTGGAGTTAATGTTTCTTTCTAATAATATTAAATGAATATACATATGAAAAAGTATTATAATATAATTCTATTTTTTGTAACAATTACGATAAGTGCTTGTAGTGATAGCTTTTTATCAGCTGTTTCTACCGAACAGCAAGAAGCTGGTGCACCTGCTACAGAAGGAGCTATTCTTTCCAATTTAGCTTCAGCTTACCAAATTCTTCTGTTTGATAGTTATGCAGATAATAACTATAATGGAATATTCTTAATGTCGGATTTACGCTCGGATGATATCTTCAAAGGGGGTGGTGATGCTGGTGATCAAAATCAATTGTATAAATTATCGCAATTCACCTCTTCATCGGCAGAAACGGTAGATGGATTGTGGACTATATACTTTTCAGGACTTTCGAGAGCAAACAACTGTATTATATCTTGTGCTAATGCTGTAAATGTAGATGAAGATCAATTGGCTGTTTATAATGCTGAGGCTCATTTCCTACGAGCATATTACACGCACTTACTGTGGAAATTCTGGGGGAACATTCCATTCTTTACAGAGCCATTAACCAATACTCCCTATATGACAAAACAGTTGTCTGCGGATGAGGTGTATGCTAGAATTATGGACGATTTGGAAATTGCGTGTAGTGCAGAGGGAATGCCCATGAAGCGTGCAAAAACCGATTTAGGTAAGGCTTCTCGAGCTGCTGCTTTAATGCTTAAAGCAAGAGTCGTTATGTACCAAAAAGATGAATCTAGATTGACCGAAGTAACCAAAGACATGGCAGAAATTATTAATAGTGGTGCATATACCTTATTCCCTGACTTTGACGCAATGTGGGAAGATGAAAATGAGTTCTGTGATGAGTCGGTTTTAGAAAGCAATCAGCTTCCAGAAGGTAAAAGTTGGGCGAGTGGATGGAGTGGTTATGGTACAAACTATCCAGCTTTTATTTCTCCGAATGATTTGAAAGATCCTTCAGATGTATTTAAAGGTGGATGGGGCTTTGCTACCGTAAGAAATACTGCTTATGAGATTTATGAAGAAGGCGATACACGCAGAAATGGATCTATTAATGTTTGGGAAGAAGGCATGTATGTAGGTCGCTTTCAAGATACAGGTATGTTTATGAGGAAGTATGCAGCACGCAAAGGTTACAATGATGCTCCATACGATGTGGACTTAAATTATTGCAACAACTTGCGTTTGTTTCGCTATGCAGAGGTTCTTCTAAACTACGTTGAATTGGTCAAAATGAATAATCAAGCCGAGACTGGAGTATCCGCTCAATCTTGTTTAAATCAAATACGGGAAAGAGCGTTTGGTAAAGCAAGTGATGTTCCTGCAACTCCTGATAATATAAAATTAGAGCGTAGAAGAGAGTTTCTGGGCGAGGGGATGAGATTCTGGGACCTTGTTCGCTGGGGAGATGCTGAACGAGTGTTAACAGAAAATTTAACCGAATTTAATTCTGTACGTAAATTCGAAAACTGGATGAAATACCTGCCAATACCACAGAGTGAAATGGAGAAAACTAAAAATACAGATTTTGAATTAGTTCAAAATGGTCAATGGAAATAGTTTAATAAATGAAAATTATGAAAAAAAATATACTACTATTATTGGGAATATTAGCCAATGTAATTTTAGGTTGTTCTCCTCAAAGTGGTTCAAGTTATAGTTTAGGTAATGTTGAATCAGTTACAGATGAGTATGTTTCATTTGAAATAAGGCCCTCGGAGGAAAATGATAATATTCTTGAATTTATCAACACTTCGAACTATAGTGCTCCTCATAGTCTAAAGTGGAATTTAGGGAATGGTACTACTGTAAATACAAAGAGCGCAAAAGGTGTATATCCGAAAGCCGATACGTATACGGCTACACTAACTATTTATGCCGCTGATGGATCTATAGGAAGTTTAAGTAAAGTAATTGAAATTAAGGAAGATGACTTTAGCTTAATTGACACTCCTACATTTAATATGTTGACTGGTGGAGGAGATAACTTTAAAGGTAAAACTTGGGTATTAGATAAGTACAACAATTTTACTGACGAAGTAGCAAAAAATTCGGAATATCAATTTAAAGGCCATTATGGTTTAGGACCTCAAGGTTCCTATGCACAAGAGTGGTGGTCTGCTGGTCCTGCAGATAAAGAAGGTACACTTATGGAAGTAATCTATGATGCTGAATATACATTTATTCAAAATGGAACTCAGTTGATTATTAAGAACAATGGACAAGGTGGAGGTCGCAAGGCTTCTGCGGCAAGTGTTGGAAACTTTGATGTTTCGAAAACTGATGGAGATGATGCGCTATTTAATTTTAATGGTGGTTCATTTAGCTTCTCTCTTGACGAAAGCGAAGAGCATCCATTAATGGTTCTAACAGGTAATGCTTATTTAGGATACTACTGTGGCCAGCAATCTTATGAAATTGTTTATATCTCGGAGACTGCAATGGGTATTCGTGTGAACAATACTACGGAAGAGCAAGATTGGTTATTTGTATTTTGTCCGAAAGAGTTAAGCGTCGATAAGCCTAAGGAAATTAAATCCATTGCTCTATTTGAAGATTTTGAGTCCAAAGAACAAACGGTGAATTTTGTAGGACAAGATTTAGGAGAACGATTTAGTTTGAGCTATAGTAATCCTGCACCAATTGGCTTGAATAAATCGATGACGGTGTGTGCTTATGAAAGAACAGGAGCATTCTATTCTAACTTATCTTTCAATGCCGAAGATTATAAATTTAATTTGAGCACTATTAACCGTATTCGAATGGATGTTTACATTCCAGATTTTAACGATTACGCATCGGACTATGAAGTAGCTGGAGAATGGATATCTAATAAAAAACTTCTTCCTCAAGTAGCTGTTAAACTTCAAAATAAGGAGAAGGGCGATAGTGCTTGGGAAGATGAAGTTGTAATTGTTAAGGAAAACTTGGAAAAAGGAAAATGGATTTCGCTTGAGTTTGACTTTAGCACAGTGAAAGAGCGTACTGATTTTGACACTATAATAGTCCAATTTGGAGGAGAAGGACACAGTGGTCCTGGTCTTTTCTTCTTTGACAATTTTTCATTTAATGAGTAATTAACTTAAAGTGTAGTATGGGGATTGCTTATACTACACTTTTACAACCATAGTATAATGATAAAAAGAATTAATATATTCTACCTTTTACTATTGATGTTCTTATTCCTGTATTGTAGTAATACAACAGAGGGGGATGCGCCAAAACAAGAACCAAATGAAGAGATAACTCTTTCAACTCAGCATATCAACTGTTCGGAAATAGAAGAGGTGTTCTCGGTTGTGTTAAAGGCGAATTTCAACTGGGTTGCTACCTTACAAGTAGACTGGATAAGCCTTAATATTGTTGAAGGAAAAAATGGAGAAACTGCACTTAAACTTGTGGTCGAGGCCAATGATACGGATATGCAGCGAGAGGCTAAAATCACATTTAAAGGAAAACAAGCAACAACGATACTAACTGTTGTACAAGTGAAAGGTGTTGTTAATAGCACTGTTCCTGAGGGTTATATCCTAGTGTGGAGTGATGAGTTTGATGAAGCATTACTTGAAGGTGGTCTTCCTGCATTACCCAATGATCAATGGTGGTTTGAAACAGGCAACCACGGTTGGGGAAACAATGAAGATCAGAACTATGTTGATCGTTTTCATAAAACAGATACTGTGACTAAGATTAAAAACGGTAAGCTAACTCTTTCAGCATTGAAAATCAATGAGCCTTTGAATGGGAGCTATGTTATATCGGCACGTATGAATACCAAAGAGGCTTGGCAGTATGGCTATTTTGAAATGAAAGCACAGCTACCTGGAGGTAAGGGAACTTGGGCAGCATTTTGGATGATGCCTCAAAACTCACGTAAATGGCCTGATGATGGCGAAATTGATATTCTTGAGTATGTGGGCTATCGACCTAACGTGGTGCAATCTACCATTCACACCCGTGAATATAACCACATTGTAGGAACTGAAAAAACAGGTATGCTATCCATCAAAAAAGCAGAAGATAAATTCCATGTTTATGGACTCTTATGGACGAAAGATGCAATCATTGGTTATTGTGATGGTATCCCTTATTTTGAATACCAAAATAGTAAGCCTGAAAATTATAGTGCTTGGCCTTTTGATCAACCGTTTTACCTTAAACTAAATTTGGCTATAGGCGGAAATTGGGGTGGCTTGAAGGGAGTTGATCAAAATATTTTTCCTGCAGAATACATTATCGATTATGTTAGAGTATATCAAAAATAAAATACAAATATGAAACTAAAATATTATTTAAGCATTATATGCCTTATAGGTGTAAGTGTTATGGGATTTAGTCAACAATCATCCAAAGAGCAACGTATTGAAGCCTTGCTTCAAAAGATGTCCTTAACTGAGAAAATAGGACAAATGAATCAGAATAGTTATTTTGGGAAAGACAATAATGATATAAGAAGATTAACTAATAACCAATTAGATGAGTGGCTGGTTAAGTTGGGGCATGCTGAAGCTAAGATTCAAAAGTTGAGTCAAGCAAAGAAAATTAAGCTTATCACAGCTGCTAATGACATTGCTTTTGATAAAGCAGTACTAGAACCTATTCGTAATGGTCAAGTAGGTAGTATATTAAACGTCATAGACCCTGTGCTGGTAAATAAAATACAACAAGCGGCAGTAAAGGATAGTCGTCTGGGGATCCCTTTAATTATTGCTCGTGATGTGATTCATGGATTTAAAACAATTTACCCAATACCATTGGGGCAAGCGGCTTCTTTTAATCCATCTATTGTCGAAGAAGGAGGACAGGTTGCTGCAAGAGAAGCTCGTTCTGTTGGAATTCAGTGGACTTTTGCACCTATGTTAGATATTTCACGTGATGCACGGTGGGGACGGATAGCAGAGTCATTTGGAGAAGATCCTTACCTGACATCAGTGATGGGAGTAGCTTTGGTTGATGGTTTTCAAGGCAAAGGACACTTGTCGTCCGATGCGGCAATAGCAGCATGTGTTAAGCACTTTGTTGGTTACGGAGCATCGGAAGGCGGACGGGACTACAACAGTACGAACATTCCTCCTGCTTTGTTACACAATGTTTACCTATCTCCTTTTGAAGCTACCATAAAGGGGGGTGCAGCTACGCTTATGACTTCATTTAATGATAATGATGGCATTCCTGCTTCAGGAAATCATTTTTTACTTAACGATGTTTTAAGAAAAAAATGGGGCTTTAAGGGTGTTGTTGTTTCCGATTGGGCATCAATAGCAGAGATGGTACCTCATGGCTTTGCTAAAGATGGAAAGCAAGCTGCAGAAATCTCTGCAAATGCATTCTTAGATATTGATATGGTTTCGCTAGTGTATCTTAATAACCTTGCGGACTTGGTTAAAGAAGGCAAAGTGAAGGAGGCTGATATCGATTCAATGGTGCGCAATATTCTAGGTCTGAAATACGATTTAGGACTGTTTGACAATCCATACGTTAATACAAAAAAAACTTCTGTAATGTATGCTGATGAGCATTTGCTATCTGCAAAACGTGCAGCAGTAGAGTCGGCTATTTTACTAAAGAATGCCCATCAAACGCTTCCATTATCTCGTCAAGCGAAAGTTGCGATTATTGGTCCAATGGCCGATGCACCTCACGACCAAATGGGAACTTGGGTTTTTGATGGAGAAAAAGAACATACTGTAACTCCTCTAGGAGCACTTAGAACCATTGATACAGACATTAACTACATCTATTCTCCAGCTTTGAACTATACGAGAGATTTAGATACTTCTGGTTTTGATGCAGCAATTAAAGCTGTAAGTGAGAGTGATGTTGCTGTTGTTTTTGTAGGCGAGGAGTCTATTCTATCGGGCGAGGCACACTCGCTTTCAGATATCAATCTTATTGGTAAACAATCGGAGCTATTAGCTGCAGTTAAGCGCGTTGGTAAACCTGTTGTTATGGTTGTTATGGCGGGTAGGCCACTTACTATTGAACGTGATTTGGCTAATGCTGATGCTGTACTTTATAATTTCCATCCTGGAACAATGGGTGGACCTGCATTGATCGATTTGTTGTTTGGTAAAGAAACCCCGAGTGGTAAGCTACCTACAACTTTTGTACGAGAAGTAGGTCAGTTGCCTATGCACTATAATCACAACAATACAGGTCGTCCTGCTCCAGAAAAAGTAACGACTCTGAAGGATATAGAATTAGAAGCTGGACAAACTTCTCTGGGAAACACTTCTTTCTACCTAGATTCAGGACGTGATCCGTTATTTCCCTTTGGATATGGACTTTCATACACGACATTTAGTTATAGTGATTTAAGTTTGTTTCCGAAACAGCTTTCTAAAGATGGAAACCTGACCGTTTCAGTTAGGTTAACCAATACTGGAGAACGTTCTGGACAAGAGGTCGTTCAAGTCTATGTTCGAGATTTGGTAGCTAGTGTTGTACGTCCTGTTAAAGAGTTGAAGCGATTTGAAAAAGTTTCATTAAAACCTGGAGAAAGTCAGATCGTTACTTTCCAAATTCCTGCTGCAGAGTTAGGCTTCTACACTGCGCAAGGCGAAAAAATAATTGAATCGGGCGATTTTAAACTTTGGGTTGGTACGAATAGTAACGCTACGCTTGGTGCAGATTTTGAAATTAAGTAACACTATTATTTTTGGTGGTTAAGCTACTTTAGTTTAGGCTAACCATCAATCTAATGTTAGAATAATGTAGTCTTTGGACTTAGATTATCTAGCGATTTACAAAAAAAAGAAAACATGAAGAAAATATTATTAATGCTGATTAGTTGCATTGGCATGCAGACAATGGCACAATCACTTCATACTTTTCCTGAGGATTGGGATAAAGACTTAGAGCAAAAGGTAGAGCTCGTTTTGAAAAAGCTAAGCTTAGAAGAGAAAGTGGTTCTTTGTCATGCACAGAGTAAGTTTAGTTCTGCTGGTGTGCCTCGGCTGGGTATTCCTGAAAATTGGATGACAGATGGTCCACATGGCATACGGCCCGAAGTATTGTGGGATGAGTGGAATCAAGCAAACTGGACAAATGACTCTTGTATTGCATTTCCTGCGTTAACTTGTTTGGCTGCTACTTGGGATGAAGAATTAAGTTTATTGTATGGAAAATCAATTGGAGAAGAGGCTCGCTATAGAAATAAAAATGTGTTGCTAGGTCCAGGTGTAAACATCTATCGTACACCTCTAAATGGTCGTAACTTTGAATACATGGGCGAAGATCCGTTCTTAGCCTCTCGAATGGTTGTTCCTTACATACATGGGGTACAGTCTAATGGAGTTGCGGCTTGCGTTAAGCACTTCGCTTTAAACAATCAGGAGGTAAATCGACATGGAGCCAATGTCATTGTGGATGATCGGACCTTGTACGAAATATACCTACCAGCTTTTAAGGCATCCGTACAAAAGGGTGGAGCATGGGCCATTATGGGAGCATACAACAAGTACCGAAATCAATATTGTTGCCATAATGATTACTTATTAAACGATATTCTTCGCAAAGAATGGGGATTTGATGGGGTAGTGGTGTCAGATTGGGGGGGTGTTATGAATACTCGTGAAGCTGCTCTTTACGGTTTAGACATGGAGTTTGGTACTTGGACGGATGGTTTGACAGAGGGGTTAAGCAATGCTTACGATAGCTATTATTTAGCTCAGCCATTCTTGAAAATGCTCAAATCGGGCGAGTTGAGTGAGGATGTCTTGAACGATAAAGCACGTAACATACTGCGATTAATATATCGAACTAATTTGAATGCACATCGACCTCTGGGAAGTTTTGGAACAGCAGAACATGCACGCGTGGGACGTGAGGTTGCAGAGGCTGGCATTGTACTGCTAAAAAATGAGAGAAATACGTTGCCTATAACACTATCTAAAGCGCCTCGCATCTTGGTTGTGGGGGAAAATGCCATCAAGCCAATGACGGTAGGTGGTGGTAGTTCTTCTTTAAAAGCAAAATACGAAGTGGTGCCTTTAGAGGGGATTAAAACTCGAGTTGGAAATCAAGCGGAGGTTAAATTTGCACGAGGTTATGTAGGAGACGTCTTGTCTGTACAAGATGGTTTAGCAAGCAGTATCAACTTATCGGATAACCGTTCTTCTAAGCAGTTAGTGGATGAGGCTGTGTTAGAAGCTCAAAAAGCAGATGTAGTTTTATTTATCGGAGGGTTGAATAAAAGCAGTGGCCAAGATAGCGAAAGTAACGACCGTTCCGACTTAGGTCTTCCTTATGGTCAAGATGAGTTGATTGAAGCACTTGTTAGCGCTAATCCTCATGTCATTGTCCTGAATATCTCGGGAAATGCAGTTGCAATGCCTTGGGTGAATCAAGTTCCTGCTATTTTGCAGGGCTGGTTTTTAGGTACGGAAGCTGGTACTGCAATTGCTTCTGTACTTTTTGGAGATGTTAATCCAAGTGGAAAACTACCATTTTCTTTCTATACAAAGTTGACAGACAATGGTGCACATGCTCTTAACGCTTATCCTGGAGACGAAAATGTGGAATATAAAGAGGGACTATTTGTGGGCTATCGTTGGTTGGAAAAACACAAAATTAAAGCTTTGTTTAGCTTTGGACATGGTTTAAGTTATACCACTTTTAGTTATGGAAAGGCATCAGCAGATAAAAAAAGTATGACACGTGATGAAACGATAGAGTTTAAAATTACAATAAAAAACACGGGGCATGTATCGGGGGCTGAAGTGGTCCAGCTGTATGTTCAAGATGTTAAGTCATCACTACCTCGTCCCTTGAAGGAACTAAAACAGTTTGCTAAGGTTTGGTTAGAGCCTGGTGAAGAGAAGGTGGTGTCCTTAAAAATAGGCAAAGCTGATTTGTCTTTTTTTGATGATGTTTCGCATGAGTGGATTGCCGAGGCTGGTGATTTTATTGCACACATAGGTAGTTCATCGACAGACATAAAAAGTAAAGTGAAGTTTAGATTGAACTAAATTAATCCTTTACGTATTTTGAAAATTCGCCTTTTTGTCATTGTAATTAATGGTCGAAGGCGAATTTTTTTCTTTTCTACCTTCCAAAGAAGAGTGAGTTCTCTTTGAAAGAAGACTCACTCTTGTTAGGGTGAAGTAAATACTTTTAGTTGTGCTTACATTCAATTTTAGCTTGTCTAATAATTTCGTTCGATTGTTCTTGCGATACCAACCGATCATTAATAAA
>JASLDF010000048.1 GCA_030151635.1 Bacteroides sp.
AAACAACACACCAATTACTTTAAGCCTTATTAAGTCAAGTCAATACTATTTATAGACTATAAAACTTATCTTTGCTATCACACACTAACAATAAACTTTTATTACTACATCACCTAAAATGAATGTTATGCAATTAAAGAAATTGTTTGTCGCTCTAATGGCTGTTGCTTGCTTAGCTAGCCCTGCTATGGCACAAAAGTCAATCAAAAAAGAGACGACCAAACAAAACGAAGAAAGAATGGAATGGTTTTCTAAGGCTAAATTAGGAATCTTCATCCACTGGGGTATTTATGCAGCTAACGGAGTATCGGAAAGCTGGTCATTCTACAATAAGTACCTTCCATACGAAGAGTACATGAAACAATCAGACTCCTTCACTGCGGAGAATTTCAATCCAAAAGAGTGGGTTAACCTTATTAAAGAAAGTGGTGCTAAATATACAGTTATTACAACAAAACACCACGACGGTGTAGCACTATGGGATACTAAAGCTGGAGATTTAAGCACTGTCAAAACCACAGCTGCGAAAAAAGACCTACTTACTCCTTTTGTAGATGAAGTTAGAAAACACGATCTTAAATTGGGTTTCTACTACTCTCTACTCGATTGGTCTCGCCCTGACTACCCAAATAAAACACGTACAGAGGCTAGATACGACATCAAGAAAGAACCTAAAAGATGGAAGAGTTTTGTAGACTTTAATTTTGCTCAGCTTGCAGAATTAAATAAAACTTGGAAACCCGATCTTTATTGGTTCGATGGCGATTGGGAACAAACAGCCGAAGCTTGGGATTCAAAAGGTATTATCAACCTATTACGTTCGGACAATCCAAATGTAATTGTAAACTCTCGTATCCAAGGATATGGCGACTATGCAACTCCAGAACAAGGTGTTCCTGTTGTTCGACCAACCGATAAATATTGGGAATTATGTATGACAATGAACGATTCTTGGGGATATCAGCATACCGATGCTAACTATAAGTCTCCATTCATCTTGCTTCGTACTTTTGTTGACTGTTTGAGCATGGGAGGTAACCTATTGCTAGACATAGGTCCTAAAGAGGATGGAACTATTCCTGAAGAACAAGTGGAAATCTTGAAAGAATTTGGTCGTTGGACTACAAAACACAGTGAAGCTGTTTATGACACGCGTCAAGGTATTCCGAACGAACACTTCCAAGGCTATACAACTCTTAACGAAGCCGGTGATATTCTTTACCTATATCTTCCTTACAAACCAAATGGTCCAGTTGAAGTTAAAGGCCTTGTAAATAAAGTAAATCGAGTTTGGGTTGTTGGTAACGGCACAATGCTACCATATAAAGTATACAACAAAAATTACTGGAGTGAGGTGCCTGGAAATCTTTACATCGATGTTCCGGAACACGTATTAGACTCACAAATTACAGTTGTGGCTGTTTTACTTGATGGTCCAATCAAACTGTACAGAGGTGAAGGACAAATTATCTCAAGTAACTAATTAATCAAATCGCAATAAAATGATAAAAAGATTATCTTTCCTTTCTGTCTTTATGTTCATTGCTCTGACTGCAATGGGACAGAATAATCTATTTGCAAAGTACGAACGTATGCTTACGTTGCCTCAAAGCTATGTAGCATATCGCACTTCTGGTAAAATTAAAATTGATGGTAAACTAAACGAAGCTGCGTGGAAACAAGCAGAAAACACAGCCTCTTTTGTAGACATCAGTGGAGAAGGATTTCCAGAACCTAAATATGACACACGTGCCAAAATGCTTTGGGACGATGATTACTTCTATGTTGGAGCAGTGCTTCAAGAAGAAGACATCGTCGCTAATTTAACCGAGAGAGATGCCATTATTTACCACGACAATGATTTTGAAGTATTCATTGATCCAGATGGAGATGGACTAAACTACTTTGAAATTGAAAACAACGCACGTGGTGTAATCTTTGATCTTATGCTTGATAAAGCATACCGCTCAAATGGTAAATTTATGGTTCAATGGGATTGCCCTGGATTAAAACTAGCTGTTCACCGAGTAGGTACATTAAACAAATCAACAGACAAGGATAAAGAGTGGAGCGTTGAAATGGCAATTCCACACAAAGCCCTTACAATGGACTTTAACAATCCGTTGAAAGCTGGTAATACTTGGAGAGTAAACTTCTCTCGTGTACAATGGTTAAACAAAAAAGGACCTGAAGAAAACTGGGTATGGACTCCAACCGGTATGATTGATATGCACATGCCAGACAGATGGGGTTTTGTCTACTTCTCGAATGAGGTGGTAGGACAAGGAACTGAAGAGTTCAAATATCCATACAACATGGATGCCTATAAACTTATTTGGGCGATGTTCTATGCACAACTTGACAACTATAGGAGCGAAAAGAACTACTTGCGTTCTGAGGCAAACTTCTTCTTGACGGATGCAGAATTAAAGAATCTTCCTAAAGGTTCAGAAATTACAGTAGAAGCAACTACCAATGCATTCCAAATGGGCATTACCGTTCCTTCTGAAAACGTACGCTATGTTGTAAATCAAGATGGTAAATTTACCGTTGAAAAGATTGCTCCCAAACAAGTAAAAAACTGGTTATGGGCTAGAATTGACAAAAACAAAAGTGATGCCGATTATCAAAAATGGTTTAAACTATTAAAAGATTCAGGTATCAGTGGAGTTATGTTCGAAGGATATAACGAAAACTTATACAAGCTTTGTAAAGAAGCTGGACTAGAAGCTCACTACTGGAAATGGACAATGAACCGCAGAGAGTTGCTAGACAAACACCCAGATTGGTTCGCTGTGAACCGTAAAGGTGAATCTTGTTATGACAAACCTGCTTATGTAGATTACTACCGTTTCTTGTGTCCTAACCGCGAAGGTGTGAAAGAATACCTAGCAGAATCATACATTAAAGATTCAAATCTACCTTATGTAGATGGTGTACATCTTGATTATGTACGTTTCCCAGACATCGTTCTTCCAGTGAGCCTTTGGAAAAACTACGGCATTGAACAAACGAAAGAAATGCCTGAGTACGACTATTGCTACTGCGATGTTTGTCGTGAGAAGTTCAAAGCTCAAACGGGTAAAGACCCAATGGATTTACCTTTCCCTATGGAAAATCAATCTTGGATTAACTTCCGTCTAGATGGTATTACTCAAGTTGTAGACCACATTACCAAAACATTGAAGGCTGATAACAAGCACGTTTCTAGTGCAGTATTCCCAGGTCCTTCAATGGCGAAAAAAATGGTAAGACAAGATTGGGGAAACTGGCATTTAGATGCATACTTCCCAATGATCTACAACGGATTCTATTACGAAGGTCCAAAATGGATTGGTCGTTCTGTCAAAGAAAGCGTTGAAACCATTAATGGTAAAGCTAAAATTTATGCAGGTTTAATGTTCCCTGATGTTAAAGATAACTTCGAAGAAGCACTTGACGAAGCATTCAACAATGGTGCATCGGGTGTATCTTTCTTCGATGGTCCAACAGAGGAGTATTTACACAAACTAAAAGAATATTTAGACAAAAGAGGTTTTGAAGTGAAGTAATTAGTTTCTTCTTCTTTGTAATCATAAAACAGAGCGAGTCATTGAAATATTAAATTTCAATGACTCGCTTTTATTTTACCCGAATGGGGATATACCTTAAATTATCCTAATCCACATTCATCAACCTACAAATCAAGCTTATTCATGCAACATAACTAAAATAGAATTGTTATTTTAGTTGCCAATCCAATCTTGGTTTCAATTTAAGAGTTCTTTATGATGAAAAAAACATTCTTTATTCTTAGCCTTATATGCCTTTCAATCCTAACAGGATATGCACAAGAGCGTGTGGAATTAATTATAGATGACCACGAAGAGACTAATGGATTTAAAAACCACAGTGGGTTCATTCTAGACATCAATCAAGATTTTCTTAGAGTGCCACAGTGGGAGCTACCCAAATTTGAGCTGATGCCTCAATTTAAAAATCCTGATTTCATAGAGGCTTTGAATCTGAATCAAACAGCCATGACCTTTGGTAAGCAAAATTTCAATTATTCGGGCACTCGTTACTCTACTTGGAATATGCACCAACGGGTAGATGGTCCAATGAATTCGGCGACTTTCCGCATCAATAGTAGAATGAACATGACCACTTTTGGAGATTATGATGCAAATGGAAACAAAAGAAGAATACCTACAGCCAACCCTTGGGATAAAGATTCCTTCCGTGGTGGGTTTGAATTAAAATCAAATAACGGTAAGTTTGGTATTCGTATGGAAGTAGAACAACGAAGAGGAAACCCTTACGGTCCGAACTGGTAAAACGATTGTATGTTAGCCCATTTTAATTCTTCAAATTACACGCTAATTCGCTAAACAATAGCCCTCTACTAACGAGCTCTAACCTGTCTTTTATCCCTTACAAAGAGAACTCAGTCTTCATTGAAAGATAACACAGTCTCCTTACTAAGAAGACTCATTCATTATAGGGAGAAACAGCCCCACCCTCCATACATCTGTGATTTACGACACAATATGAAGCAAAAAAAGGGACTTTCGTCCCTTTTTTTGTATTCTATAATTTCACATTATTTCAACCACTTGTCTAACCAATTAAAAAAAGTACGTTGCCATAAAATACCATTTTGAGGTTTAAGTACCCAGTGATTTTCATCAGGGTAAACCAACAACTCAGCAGGTACACCACGCAATACAGCAGCATTGAATGCAGCCATACCTTGGTTAGCTAAAATACGGTAATCTTTTTCTCCATGGATACACAAGATTGGAGTATTCCATTTACCTACAAACCTATGAGGTGAGTTAGCAAAGGTACGCTGAGCTGTTTTATTATTGGTATCCCAATATGCACCACCCATATCCCAGTTTGCAAACCACATTTCTTCAGTTTCAAGATATTGCATCTCCATATTAAAAATACCATCGTGAGCAATAAATGCTTTAAAACGATTATTGTGGTTACCAGCCATCCAATAAACAGAGTAGCCACCGAAACTTGCACCAACACAACCTAATTTATCTGTATCGACAAATGGTTCTTTAGATAACTCATCAATCGCAGTGAAGTAATCATTCATTACTTGACCACCATAATCACCACTAATCTGTTCGTTCCACTCCAAGCCAAATCCTGGTAAACCACGGCGATTAGGAGCAACTATAATGTAATCGTTAGCAGCCATTAATTGAGGATTCCAACGGAAAGACCAGAATTGACTTACAGGACTTTGAGGTCCACCTTGACAATATAAAAGTGTAGGGTATTTTTTAGCAGGATCAAAATGAGGAGGATAAATTACCCAAGTCAACATTTCTTTTCCATCGGTTGTTTTTAACCAACGTTTCTCTACTCTACCCATATCTACTTGGTCGTAGATGTGTTTATTTTCAAATGTAATTTGAGTTTGCACACCATTTAAAGTCACTGTAAACAGTTCATCGGCAGAACTCATTGCATGTCTTTTACCAATTAAACCATCTCCACAAAGTGCAATGCTACCAAAGTCATGCATGCCGTCTGTAATTTTATTGATACCTAGCATTTCAACATCAACTGCATACATTTGTGAAGTTGCATGCCATACACCAATAAAGTAAATTATTTTTCCATCTTTACTCCAAACGAAATCGTCAACGTTTGATTGGAAGCCACGGCTAACGAATTGTTTTTCGCCAGTTTCAAGATTCATTACAAACAGACGGTTTTGGTCTGCTTCATAACCATCTCTTTCCATGCTTAACCAAGCAATTTTAGTACCATCAGGAGAATATTGAGGATTTGTATCATACCCCATCATACCTTCTGTGATATTTTTTGTTTCTTTCGTTTTCAAATCGTAAATGTAGATGTCCGAATTGGTTGAAACTGCATATTCCATTCCCTCTTTCTTACGAGAAGTGTAAGCTAATTTACTACCATCTTTAGACCAATCTAATTGTTCTACGCCACCAAAAGGACGCATTGGAGATTCGAAAGGTTCACCTTCAAGCACATCAACCAAATTAGAAACTTTAGAACCATCAAAGTCTGCAATAAATGGATGTGGTGCAGTGAATACCCACTCGTCCCAGTGCTTGTACATTAAGT
>JASLDF010000064.1 GCA_030151635.1 Bacteroides sp.
ACTATTTGTGCGAATGTAGATAAATAGCGTTGCTAAATCATTTCATAGTACAGTGTATTGCACTATGAAGGGTAGAAGATATAGGAAATAATGATTTTTGCCACTAAAAGTGTAATATATGGCACTATTGAAGATAGTAGAACAAATAAAAGAACGCTGAAAGACTCTTGGCGTAACGCAAAAGAGGCTATCCGATCTTTCGGGAGTAGGCCTACACACATTGAAATCTTTTGAAAGTGGCAACTAAAACCCACCTCTAGATACCTTGGCTCGCTTGTGCAATGTATTGGGGTTCGACTTAACCTTAAATATTAAAACGAAGAATAATGAGAATAGCTAAAGTTCTTTATAATAACCTGGAAGCTGGAACATTGAGTCAGATAGACAATGGAAGGTTTCGCTTTTGTTATGACGCTTCGTGGCACAATGATGCGAGTAAACCTAGCATCAGCCAACGTTACCAAAAGGAAAGCATGCTACGAATCGCCACAATTGTTCGCCTTCTTCTTTAATATATCGTCCCAGGGCAAATCGAGATGCAGTTTATCAGTCCAATAAGACAGTTAAAAACGATTATTTTGGTATTCTTCTTCACGCAGCAC
The DNA here is from genome assembly GCA_030151635.1 of Bacteroides sp. Taxonomy (GTDB): domain Bacteria; phylum Bacteroidota; class Bacteroidia; order Bacteroidales; family Bacteroidaceae; genus Bacteroides_E. Next base: position 603 of record JASLDF010000064.1, read on the forward strand.
AATTCGACAAGATAGGGGGATTTGAATCTTAGCATTGAAATGATATGAAATAAACAGCGCACCTTAAAAAACTTCAGGGTGATAGAAACCAATCAAGGCTGCTTAAAGTTATGTCCTGAATATGATTTGGTGAATAGTAAACTACATACAAACGATGCCGTTTATACCCTTCAAGATGGGCTATTTACCGACAACATTATCGAAAGGGAAGGCGAGAGAACAGTTTATTATGCTGGGAGAAACTGCAGGTATATCGCCTAAATTGGTGCAAAAATTACTGAACGATTTAACTACTAAAGAAGAACTCTTATCGCTCGTTTGTACTTGTCACAATCGCTAAAACGAAATTAATTGCAATTCCAACAAGAGCGATTGAATTAGTCGATACGCTAGATAGTGCTGTAAACCTACATTGAGCTATTCCATCACAAACAATAAAAGCAGCAAAAGCAAGAATATCTCCATTATCCACTAGATAAATAGGTTCTCTCTAATTGGCGATAAGCGGAAACACATCAGAAGCAATTGTCCTGTAATTTTTTAGTAAACCTACACAAAACCACATCGTCCCACTTAAATGAATAAGTGGGACGATGCTGGTATAATTAAGCTATATAATCTTAAAAGGTTTTACCAAATTTGAAATTGAAGCTCCAACCTGCTCCAAAATCTGAACCCGATCTTGAAAATCCTATTCCAGTGTTAAAATCTAGAAACCAATTGTGCTTATAGACGCGTTTAAAACCCCAATGTGGTATAAGTGCCAAGACATGATTGGTGTCCATATTGTGTTTATACAACCCTGGTGTATAATATTGTAGGGTAGTGCCTAGATAGCCACCCGAGTTTTTACGGGTATTTTTACCTTTACGGAAACGTTTCTCTTGGTTGTAATAGAAACGTACATCGGCACCAACGGTTACACGAAGTGAAGAAGACCAAGTGTCGTCATCGTAAATTGTATTACCATTGTAGGTTAGCGTACTGCGCGAATAGCCAAGCTCCCCTTGAAGTCCACCGTGTAGCTGAATGGTACTGCGTTTGCTAATGGGCATCTCTCGAAAGTATTCAAGGCTTAAAAGCCCAACACTAACACCTTGATTATCGACTGTTTTTTGTGCGAATATCGTTCCAGAACATGTTAGAACAGCTGCTAAAATGAGTATAGCTTTAAGGTTCATCTTTAATTTGACTAGTGAATATGCGATGGTACAAATATAATTTAAAATTGCTAAATCTGGTTGTATTGATCAATCAAATCCATACCCATTAGTGAAGTACTACAGACCTAAGTATTTGATATAGGCTTCTTTTAAGGTCACTTTCTTTTTGGCATCGGTCACAAATTCATAAATCGGAATGAGTGCAGTATCTCCATAGTTAACGAGTGAAAGATGCTGTTCCGTTTTATCTTTGGGATTGCCCAGTTTTATGGCTTGCCCTGTGTAGTTAGTAAAGTCAATCATCCAGTGGTTAATCTCGTGTGGGTAATTACTTACTAAATCAACAGCAAAATTCTCTTTAACGTATTGGTTGTCCTCAAATGGACGATCATTATCATAAACCAATTGCTCAGTGATAAATTCTCTTCTCGCTACTAGATGCTGGATGTTATGGGTGCTCGCTCTGTAAAGGTAATCAATACGCTCCCCGATATAGACTTCTCGTAGTACATGTGTGCCGTATTTAGCTATAATCTCTAAGGCTGATAACTGGGCAACATCAGCAGTAAACTGTGGCGTTAAATAGTTGTTTAGACGATTCGATAAATCATGAAAACGGATTAAGTATTTCGTATTAATGGCAGATGTTCCACTGTAGTGATAGTCTAAACTTGGAAAGCTAGTATCTGCTTTAAAAGCCGTATTGAATACTCCATTATAAATGGATGTACCCTTTTTTATGCCCGACAAATTGGCTAAACTTTCTTGACAGCTCGTAATAGACCCATTGAAGTTAATATCCGAACTCCCAGATATAGCCTGAAATTTAGTAATAAAATCGGGCTCTTTTTGAGCCAACAAATCCACATTAATTACGCTATTCCTAACACTAATTGGGTGTGCATATTTTCCTGTTACATCGTATCCGTAGCCTAAAACATAAAAATTGGAGGCAGTACCATGGTGCTCCCATTCAATTCTATCGGGCGTCGACAAGTCAACACCTGTGTAATATGATTTATTGTTGGGTGCTGGGTCTGGAACATCAGTAGTAGTTGAATTCTTGGAGCAGCCCAACATCAGTAGAAATAAAAGACAAGGTAGATACGTGTTTTTCATATAAATAAGTT
>JASLDF010000065.1 GCA_030151635.1 Bacteroides sp.
GTTTACATCGAGCAGTGAAACGCAGATTTACAGTGGTGCTCCAGGTAGCATCTTGTACATTGACGAGGTAGAAATTATTACAGATTAGTATGCCATAGCAGTGAAATGCAAATACATAAGGCGTTTAAAAAAATTCAAAAATCGGGTTGTTTTAAACGCCTTTTTTTACTGCTGATGGTGCGCCGGTGGTCTTAAAAATCAGTAGGGTAGCTTTGTATTTGATTCTAGGAGCATCAACTCCTTATATATAGTTGGTTGATTTGTTGGATTGCTATTGGAATTAATCAGTCTTACCAAATCATTAATTCCCACCGCAGCAGTAAAAAATCCAAGCTAATCTTCTTTAATTTTCTATTCTACAAAGGTAGGCGACTTTATACTGAACCTTACATGCAATGACGTAGAAATTATTACAGATTAGTATGCCATAGCAGCGAAATGCAAATACTGTAACAGTGTGTAGACAGATGTTTAGTGGTAGGAAGGTGAGTCCTATGTTGGAATTTCCTTCCCCTTTTGGGACAACGACATCGGCTACAAATGATTTTGCCTAAAATCAAGAGCACATTTCTATTTCCGGATGTTCAAGAAAAAGGACTTGTTCAATTGGCTGGAAATCAGTTGAAATATACGAAGGAAAATGAACAAGGAATGTATATTCTAAAACCAGCTTCTGCCTATCATATATTGAAGAATAAAGAGTTCATGCCTGCCAACGAGCATTTAACAATGCAATTGGTACATCAATTGTTTCGACTTGATGTGGCGGAAATGTATTGGTGTTCTTCTGGGACAATCGACAAGCCTATTTACAAAGCGTTTTAACTTGATGCCCGATGGCAGTAAAAGAGCAGTAGAGAATTTTGCTTCGTTGCTTGAAAAGACATCGGCTACAGATGGTACAGACTATAAATACACCGGTAATTATTTGGATCTATTCAAAGTGATGCAACAGAAATTACCTGACATGGCAGTTGAAATGCCTAAATTGTTTAAGCTAATTGTTTTTAATTATCTATTCTGCAATGGCGATACACACCTAAAAAACTTCTCGGTGATAGAAGCCAATCAAAGCGACTTTAAGCTAAGTCCTGCATACGACTGAATACTAAACTACATACAAACGACGCTGTTTTTGCCCTTAAAGATGGGTTATTACCGATATCATTATCGAAAGGAAAAGTACGAGAACAGTCTATTATGCTGGGAGAAACTGATGGTATATCGTCTAAATTGGTACAAAATTTACAGAACGAATTAACGTCTAAGGAAGAACAAGTGGAAGATCTTATTGCTCATTCGTTCTTGTGCAATCTCAAAAACGCAGTTATTTGAATACCATCAAGAGCGACTGAATAAGTTGATGAGTTTGGGGGATGCTAGGAATAAAGCTGATTTTTAATGCGTTTCTTACCCTCGTTGCCCGATATGGTGAAGTAGTGCTGCATCGATTTTTACCACAAATTAAAAGTGTTAGATGAGTGATGGTACATCTTCATTATCCATTTATCAATATGCTAGTTGTAATTGCCGATAAGGGGAAACACATCAGAAGTAATTATCCTGATTTTTAAAAGTAGCTCTACGCAAAATCACATCGGCCCACTTAAATGAACAAGTGGGCCGATGTGATTATATATAGTCTTTAAAATCTTAAAAGGTTTTACCAAATTTGAAGTTGAAACTCCAACCTGCACCAAAATCAGAACCCGATCTGGATAAACCGAGTCCAGTGTTAAAATCTAGAAACCAATTGTGCTTATAGACGCGTTTAAACCCCCAATGTGGTATAAGTGCCAGAACATGATTGGTGTCCATATTGTGTTTATACAACCCAGGTGTATAATATTGTAGGGTAGTGCCTAGATAGCCACCCGAGTTTTTACGGGTATTTTTACCTTTACGAAAACGTTTTTCTTGGTTGTAATAGAAGCGCACATCTGCACCAACGGTTACTCGAAGTGAAGAAGACCAGGTGTCGTCATCGTAGATTGTATTTCCATTGTAAGTTAGCGTACTACGTGAATAGCCAAGCTCCCCATGAAGTCCACCATGCAGTTGAATGGTGCTTCGTTTGCTTATGGGCATCTCTCGAAAGTATTCTAGACTTAAAAAACCAACACTAATGCCTTGATTATCGACTGTTTTTTGTGCAAATAGCGTTCCAGAACATGTTAGAACTGCTGCTAGAAGGAGTATAAATTTAAGTTTCATCTATGAATTGTGAATTTGTAAGGTGCAAATATAATATAATATAATATATGGTATTATTTAATCTTATATCTTATACCTAACCTATTACAGACCTAAGTAGTTGTTATAAGCTCCCTTCAAAGCCGCTTTCTTTTTAGCATCGGCCACAAATTCATAAATCGGAATGAGTGCAGTTTTTCCATAATTTACAAGTGTAAGATGCTGGTCTGTTTTATCTTTAGGATTGCCTAATTTAATGGCTTGCCCTGTGTAGTTAGTAAAGTCAATCATCCAGTGGTTAATCTTGTGTGGGTAATTACTTACTAAATCAACGGCAAAATTCTCTTTAACGTATTGGTTGTCCTCAAATGGACGATCATTATCATAAACCAATTGCTCAGTGATAAATTCTCTTCTCGCTACTAGATGCTGAATGTTATGGGTGCTCGCTCTGTAAAGGTAATCAATACGCTCCCCGATATATACTTCTCGTAGTACGTGTGTGCCGTATTTAGCTATAATCTCTAAGGCTGATAGCTGGGCAACATCAGTAGTAAACTGTGGCGTTAAATAGTTGTTTACACGATTAGATAAATCATGAAAACGGATTAAGAATTTCGTATTAATGGCAGATGATCCACTGTAGTGATAGTTTAAACTTGGAAAACTGGTATCCGCTTTAAAAGCCGTATTAAATACTCCATTATAAATAGATGTACCCTTTTTTATGCCCGACAAATTGGCTAAACTTTCTTGGCAACTCGTAATAGACCCATTGAAATTAATGTCCGAACTCCCAGATATAGCCTTGAAATTTGTAACTAATTCAGGTTCTTCTTGGGCCAATAAATCTACATCTACCACGCTATTCCTAACACTAATTGGGTGTGCATATTTTCCTGTTACATCGTATCCGTAGCCTAATACATAAAAATTGGAGGCAGTACCATGGTGCTCCCATTCAATTCTATCGGTCTTCGACAAGTCAACACCTGTGTAATATGATTTATTGTTGGGTGCTGGGTCTGGAACATCAGTAGTAGTTGAATTCTTGGAGCAGCCCAACATCAGTAGAAATAAAAGACAAGGTAGATACGTGTTTTTCATATAAATAAGTT
>JASLDF010000069.1 GCA_030151635.1 Bacteroides sp.
GGCTGAGAAAATATCTTTAGGGTGTGTTTAATGTGAGTATCGTTGTTGAGTGAGAATAAACGACGAACGTGTATGTGAGGTAAAGGGTTGATATTAATGTGTGAGTGCCCGAAAGAACCGTGTGTGACGGTGTTTTAGTGATTATTTAATTGTTCGCTCGAACTGCTTTATTAAGATAACGAATTGTAGAAAAGGTTCGTTTTTTAAGAGTGGCAGTTGGATTAAGCAATAGGTAATTTAAAAGGGATAATTATTTGCGCTTCAATTTTGAAAGATGCACCATCATTTAGATGCGTATGCTTCTTCTACTTTCCAAACTTCGGTTGGCCAATCGGCCAGTTACATGAATCATCACAATCATAAAGTATGAGTTTGTATGTGGGCAAAACGTGTTTGTTTGCCTACGAAATGTAATCCTATCCGTAACTGCCAGTTGTGCATTTTGCAGGCTTGAGGTTGGTGTTACGATTGCTTTAACTCCACGGTTTTGAATATCGGTTTAGAGGTTGTCATGCTTAATGATGAATCGTAGCGATAATTGAAAATTTAAGGGGGATGCATCGGCAACTTCAGCTTATACTGGATGTGAAATTTTTAAATGTAAAGTGAGATTCTTTCCGTTTATTTAGTTAGTTGTAGGCCTCACTCCAGTTGTTTCAAAACGGAGTGAGGCTTTTTTGCATATTTGATCAAAGTATGCAAAAGTTTTCTATTCAAAATTAATTTTCAATAATTGGGGGCAACTCACTATAAAACAATTATATTTGATGACTTAATATTACTGACACCCTTAAATTACGGCCTATGCTTCGCCCATTATTCCTCGTATTTAAATTCTTCTTTCGTTTTTTACTCCTACTTATAGTAGCAAGGGTGTTGCTTTATTTTAGTTTCTCTGACCTTGTTGCTGCATCGGAGGATAGGCTAAATATGAGTGCCAATCTATTTGATGACTGGTTCGTTCAAGGGGTGATTTATGATGCATTTATGGCTAGTTATATTGCTAAAGGTGCTCTCTTCTTATCGTTTGTATTTACTATTTTACCTTTTCGCATCATCGAGAAAGTTTTCAAACTATACGCCGTTGTTACCGCTTTATTTGTGGCTGTGATCATTGCTTTGGCTACTCGTGGAGCTTCTTTTATAGGGCACCCCCTAACATATAACAACTTCTCCGATTACATAGATCTATTTACAGCTTCCGATTCTGTGACTACGGGAATGGATAAGTTTATGGTGATTGTGGTACTATCGTTATTCTTTGTATTAGGCTATCGTGCGGTTGCAAGACGCATTGGGTTGATGTATGAATTTTATGCAGTACGCTCCATTTCTGAACGTATCATATCGGCGGTTGTACTCTTCTTTGTTTCCATTGTGTTTTTGAATCCAACAGGTAGTGGACTACGTGGCATGGCAGGTACTAATGAGTTTGTAGGGAATAAAGTGCCTAGTGCTATGGAACAATTACTAATTCAAGGCCCTATATATACAGTGGTAGATGGAGCAATCGGTTACACGTTAGAGGAGTTGGAAAAATATTCTGTTCCAATCGAATCGGTTGAAGCGACGGATGTCGATGTTATGGAAATGCACGTGGCCGGCGATGAAGTACAAGAGTCCGAAGGAGTGGTACTTATTAGTATGGACGATTACGAAGAGTAGGGTGTTGTTTCTACCACCCATCTCCATTCTTAAAAGTGATGAACCAATACGATTTTAATAGGGTGTAGAGTGCACCATCAGCAGAATATTAATATCTTTGCGACAACTTAATTCATTTGAATATGTTGCAACGCATCATTCCCTTACTCAAGATGTTTCTGATATTTCTAGGCTTCTTTGTTTTTCAGAAAATCATCTTTGTGCTGTATAATACAGCACTCTATCCCGATATCTCACTGTCGGACTATTTCCAAATTATTAAAGCGGGCTTTACCATGGACATTAGCATGGCAAGCTACATAACGGTTATACCGTGGTTGTTGGGGCTTGTTTTGTTGGCAATCCCTATTTCTAAGCCACACGTTGGGTCGTGGTTCCGCAAGTTTTTACACGGATATGCACTCGTTTTTGCATTCATTATATCAGCTATTTATGTGGTCGATATGGGACTCTTTAGCTATTGGGAATTTCGATTAGATTCAACCCCCATCTTTTATTTTCTGTCGTCGCCAAAGAGTGCGATGGCAAGTGGAACCATGATTGAATATGCCTTGGCGATAATGCTCGTGGCGATTTATACTTGGGGACTTTATCAAATCATTATGCGCGGGGCGTTGAAATCCAAACATTGGCAAGCTCAAGGTCACAAAAGAATAACTTCTTTACTGCTGATGCTATTGGCAGGAGGGTTGTTGTTTTTGGGAATCCGTGGGGGCTGGACTGTTTCTACAATGAATACAGGTCGTGCCTACTTTTCGAGCAACGACCGATTGAACCAAGCTGCAATTAACCCCGTGTTTAGCCTGATGGAATCGCTCACTAAAGGCGATAAAATAGGGAAGCAATATCAGTATTTCAAGGAATCCGAAATGCAGGTGTTAGTAGACTCATTGTATGCTCGAAAAGCCCCACAAATAGATCAGCTTGAGGTATTGAATACCAAGCGCCCCGATATTTATATTTTGGTTTTAGAAAGCTTCTCATCGGCGTTAATGGAATCGAAGATTGAAGGACAACCCATCACGCCTATACTTAATTCGTTGGTTCATGAGTCGGTTTACTTTAGCAATTTCTTTTGCAATAGTTTCCGTACCGACCGTGGTTTAATCTCTATTTTAAGTGGATATCCAGCACAACCATCTACCAGCATTATGAAATATCCACGTAAGGCGGCAAAGCTTTCTGGCATTGGATCCTTGCTTAAAAAAGCCGACTATGACCTGAATTACTACTACGGTGGGGATATCAATTTTACAAATTTAAATGCCTACTTAAAGAAACAAGGTTTCGACCATATTGTATCGGATGTGGATTTTCCAATGACCGATAAATTGAGTAAATGGGGTGTGCACGATCATATTGTTTTTAATAAGGTGGTGCAAGAAATGGGAGAGAAACAGACCGATAAACCTCAGCTAACGGTCATTCAGTCCTCCAGCAGTCATGAGCCTTTTGAAGTGCCATTCGAAAAATTTAAGCAGGATAAACCCAACGCATTTGCCTATACAGATCATTGTGTGGGGCAATTTATCGAGGGACTAAAAGCAGCGAATAAATGGGATAATAGTTTGGTAATTATCGTTCCCGACCATTATGGAGCCTATCCAGAAGGGTTCACGAAGTACGATAAAATTCGATTTGAAGTGCCATTAATATGGACAGGTGGAGCCGTAAAAGAGGCACGAATTATCGAAACAATCGGTTCGCAAATGGATATAGCAGCCACCTTAATGGGGCAGTTAGGAATTGAACCGGAAGGGCTAGATTACAGTTCCAATGTGCTGGATAGCAATGCACCACACTTTGCCTATTTCTCGCATTCGGGCTATATGGGTATTGTTAATGCCAAAGCAGGATTCGCATTAAACCTCGTAACAAACGAGCTGATGTGGACCGAAGGTGCCTTGAACGACAGCCTATTATTCTCGGGAAAAGCGTTGTTGCAAAGCGTTTATAAAGACATAGCGAGTAAGTAAACATACTATCATCCTATTTGAGTGCATTGTTTCGATCTATTAAATCGAGGCAATGCACTTTTTTACACCTTTTTTTCTGCTGATAATGCGACGGAACAACATTTAAAACTTGAGAAAAATTATTAATTAGAGAATGGTTATTTAAAATGCAATTAATTCATATATTTAATTTATTGACGATCTGTACATCATGCAAAACTACGCCATTTGTTTAGCAATAGGTGTGCTTCTTAAGTCAATAGTATAATATTAGCTTTAACAGATAAATAGAAACCATGAAAATCACAGAGTATTATTCAAATTCTGCCCTCCACTTTGGAAAATATAAGGGCGAAACATTAATGGACATTGTAGACACTAATCCAAGATACATTGGCTGGTGTATATTAAATCTAGATCACTTTTACATAAGTGATGAAACCATACAGGAGCTAGAAATGTGCAATGACAAATTCATATTGTTGGAAGATGAAGTAGACGAATTAAACAAGAAGTTCGAGTATTTGCAGGAGGATGAAGAGGTTCTTGACGAGTACGATTATACTAGTACTTGGAGCCATAGAGATGTATCAGATTATCCAGAATACAACTCAGCCCTCGAGATGGATGAACAGAGTCTAGAATTTTGGAATAATTTTTAATATTTCTTAGAAGGTCTAATACTATTCCATATAGAAGCTGTGATGAATAGCAACAAATAGCCGTAATAAGTGGAGTTTTGAGGTGTTAACCTTGATTCTCCACTTTTTTTAAACCCACTTTCTGCTGATAATGCGACGGACGAATATCTCTAGTAAACAGGAGAAGCATCTAGAGAACCATACAGTTAAATGAAGTACAAAGGCAACTACAAGGAACAAAGTAACGCACAATTTCCGTGGGATAGTACACCTTGAAGTACCGGGAATGTAGTTATCGGAGGATGGTAAAGGAGGGGTAAAGCGTGAACGTAGCACTAGACCTTTTTTGGTTCCTTTTTTGGGGCAATGCCTAAATAGAACACTCAAGGCCGATAGCCAAAATCTACCTACAATAACACCGTAGCCCTTGCAATAACCCAAACGGAAGACCCAATGGAAAAGCATCGTTAGGAAAGCATCAGTAGTAAAGAACTACTAGCAAAGAAAGCATTTTGAAAACAAACCTTTTGAA
>JASLDF010000099.1 GCA_030151635.1 Bacteroides sp.
CTTATTATATGATAGGCTAAGAATATAATGGTCAGATAATTCTTGTGAGAGTCCTTTTTTATTGTACACCAAGATGTCATCTTTTGTTGATTGGCTATAAATCCCATAAATTGTTGATAGTTGTAAATGAGAGTTTGGAATATAGCTTAAAGAAGCTCTAGGCATAAAATTCATTTTTTTATTATTGGTTTGATATTCCATTCTACCAGAGAAATTGAAATAAATTTTTTTGTGAACTTTAAAGCTATTGTCTAAAAATGCAGAATAAATATTATAATCAAGATTATACTTTAAATCTTTAGAATTACTTAATGGATTATTATATTTCTTTTTGCTATTTCTTAAATAACTTTCAACACCGAGAGATAATTTATAATTGTTAGTAAATGATTTACTTATAGTAGACTTTAAATGAATCTCATTCCTGTCATTTTTAAATAAGTCGTTTGGGGTAAGTGCGTCATTCACTTTGTTATAAACGAGTGAACTAGCAACACCCAAAAATAAGACATACCCTTTAGGTAAATAAGACTTATAAGTTGAATTAAGATATATATTACTTTCATTCAAATCAAGATTTCTTTTATTAATTGTAGGATCAAATGAATCGTTTACTTTTTGTTTAAAAAATGTATAATCATATCCAGCGTAGATTTTTAATATATTATTAGGATTAAATTCTATTTTGTATTGAGTTTCTCCTGATAACTTTTGATATGGATTTATCCAGTTATATTTATCTGGAAATATTTTATTGTATAGATACATATTCATATAATCACCATTAAAAGACCAAGAACTTCTTTTATTAGAGACTGTCCCGCCTACATTCACATTAAAAGGAGAGAAACTTACACCTAATTTATCACTGGAGGAGACATCAGTTGTTTGCATGGGTAATACTGAAGATAAAGCTTGACCATATTCAGCACTATAGCCTCCTAGTGTTAAATTAATTCCTTTAAAGAGAAATGGAGAAAATCTACTACGTTGTACTGTATTCTCAGCATTTGTTGTATAGGGCACTAAAACATGCATTCCATTAACAAAAGTCTGTGTCTCGTCACTTTCTCCTCCACGAACATATAGTCGACCATTTTCTCCTACTTTTTGTGTACCAGGCAATGATTGAAGTGCAGCATAAATATCCCCATTAGAACTGCCGGTCATAACGACATCTAATGAATTCATACTTTTTAGCTTGTTTGCGTCTTGCCCAAAATTAAAGTTGCTGGCAACGATAACTACTTCTCCAATAGTTACTTCCTTAGGTTGAAGTGCAATTACTAAATCTTTTAGATTTAGTATATTTGCTTGAAATTTGTACTCCTTGAATCCTAAATAAGAAACGACCAATGTTACAGAATCTGTGCGTGTAGTTTCAAATCTAAAATTTCCATTTACATCTGTGACTGCTCCTTCTATAGTTTTATAGATATATACATTTGCTCCAATTAATGGTTCATTATTGGTATCAGTAACTAGACCATTTATTACATTGTGAACCTGACTATATAGTTGCGCTCCTCCACTTAGAAGAATTGTCATTAATAAAATAAGTTGTTTTAAGCATTTGTTCATATCATTTGAAATTAAATTTTGTACAATCTTATTAAACCTATTTCACTAGAGCAAATTCTAAGGATATATGACTACAATATGTGATGAATAACAAATATGTGATGAACAACTAGATAAAAAGGAGATATTTCGAGTAATGTTTTTTGACTAAGTCATATAAAATAGTTTTATTATTACTTTATCTAAGTTGAGAATTACTTTTATATAGTTTATTTGTAATAATACTTGGAAGCTATATTAAAATATTTATTCAAGTCTTAGAGCGGTGTAATATTGAGCTACCTCTTGTTTTAAAGGTTATCGCTGTTAATTACTTCACATATATATACATATTTTTCTCTAATATATGTATATGTACTTTTGCTGCAATTTATTTGATTGTAGCAATGAGATAGGAGTAATTACTACAATCAATCTTCTCAAAATGTTAGATTTTGGCTAGACAACAATCCCGAAATGCTAGTCATTGGGGTATGATTATAGACAAATGTCACAATTACTAGCTGATTGTCATTAGAATTTTTAAAGTCCAAAATTGATTATTAATGTTGCATAAGAAATTTTTCAGAAAATTGTGAAAATTTATAAAATCAAACAACATGAATAATATTAATCAGATAACATTGATTTTTTCTGAGATTGCAAACAATACTAAACCGGTTTCAATCCTCATTGAAATTTTAAATAATGATACCGATCAGATACAAACTAGTGAGAAGTATGCTTATCAAGCTTTTTGTTGTGCATTGTTGGCTAGAAATGAAAAAAAATGGTTGCAAAAAGGACAATATATAAAAGAATATGATTCATACATAAGAAAAAGTATATCAATCAATCCTGAATCAATCTTAGCAAGGCTAATAAGATTAATGGTTGAAGAAAAACTAGAGAATGTAAAGTTTACAGATCACATTGATATTGATAGAGTATTTCTACATGAGAATAAAGATCTAGCTGTAGATATATATCTAAAAGAATTAATTATAAAAACGTTAGGACATGAAAACAATTAATTTTAGCGAGTTATTTCTCCAATTTAAGTCTTCTTTTATAATTGATGCTTCAACAAAGAAAGAATATACATATGAGGAGTTCTATAATCAAGTAAAAATAATTAGTAAAGAATTGAAAGAACAAAAAATACCCTTAAGGAGTATTGTTATTATCTATAAAATAGAGAATCCTCTGGAAACGTTACTAATGTTTTTTGCTTGTATTGAGGTAAGTCTAATACCGTTTATAGTTGAAAATGAAGATGTAGATGAACTGAGGAATCTAGGATATAAATCCATAATTTCAACTGAGAATAAATTAGACGAAAATTATAGTACTAGTAAGCTAGAGTCAATAGCTAGTTGTTTCATCCATTTTGTAAATGGAGATAATATTTATCTTGGGGTAGAAAATGATTTTATACTTGTAACAAGTTCTAAGAGTACATCTACAATATCAAAAAAGATTCTTCTGGGTAAAAAAGAAACATTATTTAATATAATATCTAATAGTAAGTCTTTACCTATAAGCTCGGATGATGTAACCTTGATCCTTTTGCCTTTATCATATTCTTATGGATTAATAGCTCAATTTTTAACACATTTATATATTGGAGCTGATATAGTATTAGCACCTAGAATTTTGGGCGTTATGCAACTAAAGAATATAATAGGTAAATATAGGATAACTAATATATTCTTGACTCCCCTTTTAGCTCGTTTAGCTTTTACTTATAATCAAAATTATATTGAGAATAATTTGAAGTTTATAACATTAGGAGGAGATAAACCTAGTTTGACAACGATTCAGAATATCTATCAAATATTAAAATGTTTCATATATGGGACATATGGTTTAGCAGAAGCTGGTCCTAGAGTCGCGACCTCTAAGATTGATTTAAATTCTGATAAGGTTGGTCTGGGAAGAATTAATATTGGGATAAAGGCATCAATCATAGAAATAGAAAAATACAAATACTTATTAAAGTGTGATAGAATTGGGTTGCTTAAAATAGAAACTCCTTCAACTTATTTAGGATATATAGAAGGAGATAAATTAGTCGCTCCTAGTGATAATTTCCTTTTAACAAAAGATGTAGTTTATTCAAAAGACAACCAATATTATCTGCTTGGTCGGGATGATGAATTTATTAGTAATAATTCGCAAATATATTGGTTTCAAGAAATGAAAGACTTTTTCTATAATAATCCCAATGTTTTAAAAGTGAAAATCAGTAAATACAATGCAAACAAAATACATGTAGTAATTTTTTATAAAAAAGAAGAAGCCAGTGAGTTTTTTATGGAAGATACTTTTAAAAAACACTTTAATTTAAGACAAAAAATAGATTATGAAATAGAGCTTGTGAGTTATCAGCACAATCAATATAAATAACTATATGACAATTTTTTATACTGTATTAAAGAATAGATTTTCTGATCGTGATTTAAAAATAATCTATGAAACCTTCAGTGATGATTTCATTAGTAGAGTCCAAAAATCTAAAGCTAATATGTATATAGACAGGAGGTTTACTTTAATGTTATTGATAATTGAAATATGTAAGAAAATGAATATCCCGACTTCATATTTAATCTTTTTAAAACATAATGAAAATGGTAAGGCCATCATGCCAAATTTTAATATTGCTATTTCGTATACGAAAAAATTTATATTCTGTGCTATAAGTCATATGAGAATAGGATTTGACGTTGAATACATTGACAAGAACATACCAAGGGAAAATTTAGCTATTCTAAATACTTGCATTGGGTCGTCAATTCGTAATTATGAGAATTTTTATTTGGAATGGACCAAACTAGAGTCAATAATAAAATATTATGATGACTTATCACTGTTGAAAATATTATTTGATAAAATAAATATTAATGATTTTAAGCTTGATACTATATACCTCAAAACTAAACAGCGGTGCTTAATAGCTATATCAGGTGAAGATATTGCTCCTTCTGAGAAAACAATAAATATAAAATATCAAAAAGTATGAAATTTGACGAATTAAAGCCTGGAGATTTATTACCACATAGTGACTTTATGTTGCTAATAGATAAAGTGATTTATACAGATTATGAGAAGTCCATTACGACTGCCAAAACAGTGAAAAATAACGATATATATTTTAATGGACATTTTTCTGAATATCCAATACTTCCTGGAGTTTTTATTATTGAAATGATGTTTCAATCATCCGGAATACTAAATAGATTAATTCAAGAAAAAAAATTAAATAGTAATAATACATCAGAAAAAAAAATTGGTAAAGCAGTTAAAATAAAATCTGCGACATTTAAAAAAGAAGTTTTTCCAAATTCGACAATAATAATAAAGTCAGAAAAAAAGTTTGATCTAATGAGCTTTTCAGAATATAAAGCGGTAGCATATGTTGATGATGAGGAAATTTGTGAAGCTGAAATAATATTATCAATACAACAATGAAAAAGAAAGAAATTTACATAACAGGTTTAGGTACTTATTCATCTGCTGGATATGGTATCAGAGATACCTGGGAAAATATTGAAGCTAGTAAAACAGGTATAACTAGACACTCTAGTTGGCTCAATCAGAATATAGAGAGTCACTTATATGGATTACCACCCGAAATCTCTTTTGAGAAAGAAATAGAGTGGGATGAGTTTTCTAAACCAACTAAATACTCGATGTATGGATTATTAGCATGTAAGAAAGCTATAGAGGATGCAAATATAAATTTAGACAAAAAAAATAATGGTATAGGTATGGTTATAGAAACCTCAATGGGTTCCGCCTTTTCTGTAGAAGAATATTTATATGATTTGTATGAAAAAGGGATATCTAAGATAAGCCCTATGAAATTTACAAAAACTGTAACAAATACTGCAATTGGAGATATATCTCGTTTTTTCAAATTGAATGGTCCTAGTTCTCTTCTATTAAATGAATGCAGTATTAGTTATGGAATAGATTTAATAGAAAAAGGTGTGGCTGATATTATCATCTGTGGAGGTATAGACCACTATACAGATTATTATGTACTAAGTGAACAAGAGACAGGAGGATTAGTTGATAATAAATTTAGTTTGGACGAATGCATTGAAAAGTGTAATGATACGAATCAAAAAGTGCTAGGAGAGGGTGCCTGTTTTATTGTATTAGAAAGTGGTGATAGCATAGAGAAAAGAAAAATAAAGCCTTATGCTAAAGTTATAGATTATAGCTCGTCATTCGATTCTAAAAATGTTTTAGATTCGACTAAAAGGTCAATAACTACTCTTCGAAGAAATATTAATACGATTAGTAAATCCTTAGAAAAGGATTCAAACATACTATGGATAAGTTCATTCCTTACTGATATTCAGAGAAGTGAAAGTGAGCCAGTAAGCTTATTAGATAAGTTATCCAATAAAAAAGTAGAATATATAAATCATAAATTTTTCACAGGGGACATGAAGTCTGCGAGTAGTTTATTTGGAGTTCTAATAGCTTCTAAATATTTACAAGAATGTATGTCTGCTCAAGAAGACAATACCATAAATAATCAAAATCTTGATACAGCAATAATCAATACAGTGCAAGAAGGGGGAGGAAATACTTTATTCTTATTAGAGAAATACAATAATTAATAATATACGCATATGAAAACGATATTTATAACGGGTGGATCGAGGGGTATAGGCAAAGAATTAGTTTACAAGTTTGGAAAAAGTGGGCATAAAGTTTTTTTTACTTATAACCATTCTGAGGTAGAAGCAAAAAAGATAGTTGACTTTTTCCAAAAGAGTAATAACAATAACGTAGCATGTTTTAAATGTGATCTTTCTGTTGAAGATGATGTTAAAAGTTTATTTAAAAATAATAAAGATTTATTTTCAACTATTGATGTTCTAATTAATAATGCGGGAATAACCAATAAGGAAGCTCAACATTTTTTATTAACAAGAAGTAGAGACTGGTGGTTTGTGTTAAACAACAATTTAAATTCAGTATTGAATTGTACGCGAAACTCTCTACCAATAATGATAAGAAATAAGAAAGGTCGTATTTTAAATGTAACTTCTTTATCTGGCATAAAAGGTAATCCTGGACAGTCTGCATATGCTGCATCAAAAGCAGCAATTGTAGCATTCTCTAAATCACTTTGTAAGGAATTACAAAATACTGGCATCTGTATCAATTGTGTTGCTCCTGGATTTATTGAGACAGATATGTCAAAAGATGCTCCTAAAAGTTATTCTGAAGCACGGCTTGATAATAGTATTCTTAAGAGGATGGGAACTACTGAAGAGGTTTGTAATGTTATCAGCTATTTAGCTACTGATGCTCCTGATTATTTAATAAATCAAGAGATTATTATTGACGGTGGTATTGCATAGTAAAAGTATTATAAAATGAAGAAAAAAGTAGTTGTAACTGGTTTAGGGATAATTTCTTCTTTGGGCAACTCATTAGAAGAAACAAAAATATCTTTAGAAAAAAACATTCGTAATTATTCCACAATACCGGATGAGAGGTTTTCGACTGATCACAAGTTCTACAGGAACAATAAGGGTTTCAGAATTGATCAGGACTTGTATGAATCTTTCAAAAATGAAGAAGTCTCATTATTATATCCATTAGCCTCTAAATGCATCAAAGAGGCGTTAGATGACAGTGGATTAAGTATGAGTAATTTACAAGAGGAAAGATCAGGTCTGTGCTTAGGAACGTCGGTTGGTGCAAGCTATGTATTAATAGAACGAATTAAAAATAAAATATTTAAGAACGAAGATAACTTTTCATATGGGAAATACACCACTCCAGTCATGATAGGAAAAATCGCTTCAGACTTTAGACTAAATGGTAGTGTATCAACGATTTCAACAGCTTGTGCCTCTGGAACAAACTCAATAGGTAGGGCATTTGATTTAATTCAAAATGGGAGAGAAGACATCATGATCTGTGGTGGTCTAGATATTTTCACAGAATTAACGTATTCTGGATTCAATTCGTTATTCGCCATATCTAAAGATGTCTGCAAGCCTTTTTCTGAGCAACGTGATGGGATGTCTTTAGGCGACGCATGCGCAATATTAATTCTAGAAACTTATGATTCAGCAAAAGCTAGAGGTGCTAATATTTATGGAGAAATTAAGAGTTATTATACCTTGAATGAAGCCTACCATCCAACAGCTCCCCATCCTGATGGTGTTTATGCTTATAGTTGTATGAAAAATGCCCTTCATTATGGAAATATAGCGATTGAAGAAGTAGACTATATAAATGCGCATGGTACTGGCACTGAAAAAAATGACATATCAGAACTTAAAGGGATGGACCTTTTACTTCAAAATAAAGAAGTTAAAACTTATGCAAATTCTATTAAGGGATTTACAGGTCACACATTAGGGGCTGCCGGTAGTATAGAAGCTATTATTAGCTTACTATCAATAAAAAATAACACGCTATATGCATGTAATAATCAAAACAACTATTTGCATTCAGATAAAATAAAGTTCGTAGAAAAAAGTATCGAGAATGTACATATTAATGCATTAATATCAAATTCTTTTGGATTTGGAGGTAATATGGCGAGCATAGTAATAAAAAACATTAATAATTAAGTTATATGAAAATGGAAAAAGAAGAAGTAAGAGTGAAAATCAAAGAGATCATTATTGAAACGCTAAATCTGAATATTGATATAGCTGATATTGATGATAATGCACCGTTATTTGGGACGGATAAAGAACCTGGATTATTTAGTAATTCTCTCTGTGTTTTGGAAGTAACATCTGCATTGGTTGGAGAGTTTGATGTTGAACCTTCATCATTCAATAGTAAAAGTTTTGAAACTATATCATCTTTGACTAATTGTATTTATGATCAAATAAAGGGATAAATAGCAGTATATAAAGTATTAATCACTAAAACTAAAAATCATGTTAGAAGAACTAAACATCATCGAACTTGAGGAACGTTTCGAGCCGGTTATGGCAATGGCAGATGCTGAAGCATCGATCGAAATAGGAGGAGTAGTAATCCTATAATAAAATACTACAAATATAAAGTATTAATCATTAAAACTAAAAATCATGCTAGAAGAATTAAACATCATCGAACTTGAGGCTCGTTTCGAGCCGGTTATGGCAATGGCGGATGCTGAAGCGTCAATCGAAATAGGAGAAGTAGTAATCCTATAATAAAATACTATAAATATAAAGTATTAATCACTAAAACTAAGAATCATGCTAGAAGAACTAAACATCATCGAACTTGAGGAACGTTTCGAGCCGGTTATGGCAATGGCGGATGCTGAAGCGTCAATCGAAATAGGAGAAGTAGTAATCCTATAATAAAATACTACAAATATAAAGTATTAATCATTAAAACTAAAAATCATGCTAGAAGAATTAAACATCATCGAACTTGAAGAGCGTTTTGAACCAGTAATGGCAATGGCAGATGCTGAAGCGTCAGCCGAGATGGAAAGAGTTATTCCATAAATGGCACACTACTAGTATTAATCATAAGCTGGGGGGTAAGACCCCTAGCTTATAAATAAATAATCATGGAAAATATATTAAGAAATTATGATTACGAGGTTAAGTCTATGGGTAATAGTGAGCACCTCTTATTATATAAAGAGAAATATTTTAGAATAGGGAGTACTATCTATAATATTTTAAAGAAAGCAAAGGTATCAAAAACTATTGAAGACTTAGCGTATGAAATAGACATCAAGGAGTTGACTACGAGTAAGCTAATTGAAATTATAAATAATAATATTATACCAATATTTAATAAGGAATATGGTAATACTCAAGATCAATTCATTAAAAATTATTGGTGGACAGGAGAATTGTTAGCGTCAAAGTATACGTCGTATTTAGCAAGGCCTTTTAAGTTTTTTTTTAGAGAGCTATTTCCTTATGTTTTTATAGTATTATTAGTCTTAAATACTTTTATATTCTTTGGTAATACGAATACCATTTTCTCTAATACTCAAAATTATGAGATCCTTCAGATTATAATAGTTTATTTTTTGTTGTTTATAATACTTCTAATTCATGAATTAGGTCATATTGCAGCGTCTGAGTCTGAAAATCTTAGCCCTAAAAGTATTGGGTTTGGCTTTTATTTTTTTATGCCTATGATGTTTGTGAATTTGACCGATGCTTGGGTATTATCTAAAAGTGCGAGGGTTAAAATAAATTTAGCGGGTATAACGATGCAAATGGTAATCAATATGGTTCTTTATATTTGCTTGTTATTTGTACCAAATACATTTATTATTGGCATAATTAATAAATTAATGCTTGTTAATACAATTATAATTTTACTAAACTTAATTCCCTTCTTTAAATTTGATGGATATTGGATATTATCTGATCTCTCAAGAATACCAAATTTATTAATTGAATCAAATAAAAAAGTAATGAGTTACTTTGTCAAGAGGAGCCCTTTTAAACCCATTAATGAACTAAGTATTTCACAAACTCAAAATATCTTTTTAACTATATATACTGCTCTGAGATTAGTATTTCTAGTAATGATGATAACTGTTGTGTTTATGTTTATAATATACAATATTATAAAGTCTTCATACTTTATAATATCGTTATCAGATATGGAACTTAATGTAAATAGTGTAATTGATATTTTAAAGCATATTGTATTATTTGTATTGGTATTTATTATATGCAAGAAATATATACTTGCTATTTATCAGTTTATACGGAAAAAACAAAAAAAATAAGAGTAATGGATATCAATTTGTCAAGTAGAAATTTATCAGAAAAAATAATTTTTCTTAATCCTATGGGAGTGGATAAAAGTTTTTGGTTAAATAGTATTCCAAAAGAGTTATATGAAAAGTATGATGTAGTTCTCTTTGATTATCCTGGCTTTAACTCTCAATATATTTATCAAGAAACTATATCTGAAACTGCTGATTATATTTTTGATAAATACATTATAGACATAGATGTTCCGATACATCTATGTGGATATAGTTATGGAGGGATGGTGGTACAAGAGTTATTGAAGAGAGATCTGAAAGAATTAAAATCAGTTATTTTAATAGCTACTCAAAATAAGTTGACGACTTATGATAAAGAACTGAATAAGCTATTAATTGATCTTTTCAACATTGATCTTTTACTTTTTTGTCGTCTGTTAGTTTTATTGTCATATAATCCTTCTTTCGTAAATGAAAACAAGATGTTTTATCTTCAAGTTTTTTCAAGTATAAAATTATCGACAGAAATTGCTGAATGTATTACTCAGCAGTTAGACCAAATGAGACAAGTAGATGAGATAAAGTTCCCTGTTTTAGATTGTTCAGCTTTGTATCTTTATGGAGAATTTGATCGTATGGTAAAAGATAATACTGCAAATGAAATTAATCAATTGTTGCCTAATATTGAAGTTGTCAAATTCTCTAA
>JASLDF010000112.1 GCA_030151635.1 Bacteroides sp.
CCACCGTTCACTTTACGTACAGCAGCAGCACTAGCTTTAAATAATTCTTTTTCTTGTGCATTCAATGGAAGTGTAACGATTTCTTCAATACCATTACGTCCAAGAATAACAGGCACACCACAGCAAATATCTTTTTCACCATACTCACCTTCAAGAGCTACAGAACAAGGAATCATTTTTCTTTGATTATGTAGAATTGACTCAACTACAGCAGCACCTGCGGCGCCTGGAGCATACCAAGCAGATGTACCAAGAAGACCAGTAAGCGTAGCACCACCAACCATTGTAGATTTAGCAACTTCTTCTAGTTTTTCAGCAGAAAGAATTTCTGAAACTGGAATACCTTTGTAAGTAGCAAGACGAGTTAATGGAATCATAGTAGTATCACCATGACCACCAATAACCATACCTTCAACTTCGTTTGCGTTGCAACCTAAAGCTTGTGATAAGAAATATTTGAAACGAGAGCTATCAAGAGCACCACCCATACCAATGATACGGTTTTTAGGTAATCCTAATGCTTTCAATGCAAGATATGTCATTGTATCCATTGGGTTAGATATAATTACAAGAATTGCCTTTGGTGAATGTTTCAATGCATTTTCTGCAACTGTTTTCACAATCTTTGCATTAACACCAACAAGCTCTTCACGAGTCATACCTGGTTTACGAGGGATACCAGAAGTAATTACAATTACATCTGAATTTGCAGTTTTAGCATAATCATTTGTGCAACCTACAATTGTAGAATCAAATCCTAACAATTGAGCAGTTTGCATCATATCCATTGCTTTACCTTCAGAAACGCCTTCTTTAACATCAAGCATTACTACTTCGTCTGCAACTTCGTTAAACGCTAATACATTGGCACATGTAGCTCCTACGTTACCTGCACCGATTACGGTTACTTTTGACATAATAATTTGTTTTTTATATTAATAGTTTAAATAAAAGATTCTGCCTCTTTGAAATCTTGTCTATTACAAATATAACATTAGATTTTTTATTAAAGAATTATTTCTTTAATTTTTTTTCATCATGTTACAAGCTTCATGACTAAAAAAAGATTATTTTTGTATCCGACCAAAGTTAAGAATATTTAAAATGGAAAAAAGTAAAAAAACACTAATTTTTTTATCAGCAATATTTGCTGTTATCATCGTGGTTGTTCTCGTATTATTCCTTAACGAAAAGAAAACCAATACAGAACTACTTAGAACGTTCGAGCTTGATAAAGAAGATCTAGAAAATGAATATTCTAACTTCGCTAGACAATACGACGAACTTCAACTTACTGTAAGTAATGACTCTCTGGCTGTACTACTTGAAAGAGAGCAAATTAAAACAAACCGACTTCTTGAAGAATTGAAGTCTGTTAAAAGTAGTGATGCTACTGAGATTAGAAGATTAAAAAAAGAGCTAAGCACACTGCGTAAAGTGATGGTTAGCTACATTAACCAAATTGACTCTTTGAACAAAGAAAATCAAGAGCAAAAACGTGTTATTGAAGAGGTCACTAAAAAGTACAGCTCAGCATCAAAAACAATAACAAACTTAAACCAACAGCGAAAAGAATTAGACAAGAAAGTTACTCTTGCTGCACAACTAGACGCAACCAATATTTGGGCTAGTGCTAAAACTTCAAAAGGTAAAAGTGCAAAAAAATTAAAGAGCGCTGAAAAATTACACATTGGATTCCAAATAGTCAAAAATATAACAGCTAAAACTGGCGAAAGAGTATTGTATATTACAATCACTAAACCAGACCAAAGCATTTTGACAAAAGATGCATCACAAACCTTCAAATACGAAAACAAAGAGTTACCTTACTCTATCAAAAAGTATATTGAATTTGATGGAGAGGAACAAGACGTAATTGTGTATTGGGATATTGAAGAGTATCTATCAACTGGAGAATATCGCATTAGTATATTTGCAGACGCTACACTTATTGGATCAGAAGTGATTAATTTCAATAAATAGAAGCTTAATAGAAATATTAGAAATAGACTAAGCACCCCTTATCTCAAAAATAAGGAGTGCTTAGTTAGTTATAGAGAATAAACAAATAATAATATCGAATGAGAAACTTGATTTATACAACTCTGCTCATCTTAACCTTTATTCCAGTTAATCTATACGGACAGAAGGCGTTGAGCATTGAGAATTGTAGAGATTTAGCTTTAGAATACAGCAAAGGTATTTTGATTTCTAAAGAGAGAATCAAAGCTGCTGAATATTCTAAAAAAGAGGCTTTCACATCATACCTGCCAAGCTTAAGTGCAAATGCTGCTTACATTAGGAATGAAAAAGAGCTTTCGTTACTAAGCAATGATGTAAAAAACAACATTCGTGGCGTAGGGGCTATATCAAAAGATAAGATTTATGGTCTTGCTGACGTTTTTGCCAATGACTTACCTGCAGTTAGAGATGGTTTACAAAAATTAGGTGATAATGCATATCACCAATTAAATGCAGTAGGCGAAGGTATTATTGATGGCTTACGCACCGACAACCGAAATATGTATGTTGGGCAATTGTCGTTAATCCAACCGTTATATATGGGAGGAAAAATCAGAGCCTACAATAAAATCACCAAGTTTGCCGAAAACATTGCCAAGGAAGCCAATAACCTAGAAATACAGAATGTTATTCTAAGTGTAGATGAAGCATACTGGATGGTCATTTCATTAGTAAACAAAAAACAACTAGCCGAGGCCTATTTGGAGCTTTTAAATAATCTGGAAACTGATGTACAACATTTAATAGACGAAGGTATGGCTACTAAAGCTGATGGTTTGTCGATTAAGGTTAAAGTAAACGAAGCAGAAATGATGCTTACCAAGGTTGAAGACGGACTAACACTATCTAAAATGTTGCTTTGCCAAATTTGTGGTCTTGAAATTACTGAAGATATCACACTTGTAGACGAGAACATCCAAGATTTTCAATTAGAGACACTTGATACAAGCTTTAATTTGATGGCAGCCTACAACAACCGTCCAGAGATCAAAGCCCTCGAATATAAAACATCCATTTTCAAAGAGAAGGTAAATATCAACAAATCTGCTTATCTACCACAAGTTGCTTTAATGGGAAATTACATGGTAACTAACCCTTCACTACACAACGGTTTTGAAAACAAATTCCGAGGAAGCTGGAACGTTGGTATCATGGTTAAAGTACCTTTATTAAATTGGGGAAAGAATATCTACAAAACAAGAGAAGCTAAGGTAGAGGCAACCATAGCAGCATACGAGCTAGATGAAGTAAAAGAAAAAATTGAACTTCAAATCAACCAATCTGCTTTTAAAGTAGACGAAGCAAACAAGAAATTGGGCATGACCATCAAGAACATGGAAAAGGCACAAGAAAACTTGAATTATGCGACATATGGGTTTGAAGAAGGAGTTATTCCTGCAAATACGCTTTTAGAAGCTCATACTAATTGGTTGGCTGCTCAGTCAGAAAAAATCAATGCTCAGCTAGATGTAAAATTAACTCACACCTACTTTAAAAAGGCTGTTGGGACTTTAACTAAATAATGAATCACCTTAAATAAGTAAATAAAATGGTTACGGAAAAGGAACAAAAAAATAATATCATATTAGCATTCATAGCACTACTTGCTATTATTATTACAGTTGCAATTGTTGGATTCTTCATGTTAAGAAAGGGTCCAGAGATTATTGAAGGACAAGCTGAAACGAACGAATACCGTGTATCTAGTAAAGTCCCAGGACGAATTCTACAATTCAATGTTACTGAAGGACAACATGTAAACAAAGGTGACACCCTGGCTATTCTTGAAGCACCAGAGGTGGAAGCAAAGCTAAACCAAGTTAAAGCCTTGAAAGCTGCTGCCGATGCTCAAAACAAAAAAGCACACAGAGGTACCAGAAGCGAAACAATTCAATCGGCATTTGAGATGTGGCAAAAAGCCAAAGCTGGGGTAACTGTAATGGAAAAATCATACCAAAGAGTTTACAACCTAAATCAAAAAGGCGTTCTTCCTGCACAAAAGCTAGATGAAATTACAGCTCAACGAGATGCAGCAATTGCAACAGAACGTGCTGCCAAATCTCAATACGACTTAGCAGTTAAAGGTGCCCAACTGGAAGACAAGGAAGCTACACAAGCTATTCTTGACCAAGCGACAAGTGCTATTGCAGAAGTGGAGTCGTACATTAACGAAACCTACCTTATAGCTCAAGCCGCAGGCGAGGTTACTGAAATTTTCCCTCAAGTTGGAGAGTTGGTAGGTACTGGTGCACCTATCATGAACGTTGCCATTATGAATGATATGTGGGTAATTTTCAACATCCGTGAAGATTTATTAAATGGCGTGAAAGTGGGTGATAGCTTTAAAGCATTTATTCCAGCAATCAACAAACAAGAAATCGAGTTGAAAGTAACCTATATTAAAGATGTTGGTACGTATGCTGCATGGAAAGCAACTAAAGCTGCAGGACAATATGATCTAAAAACATTTGAAGTAAAAGCAATTCCACAAGAAAACATCCAAGCATTACGTCCTGGTATGAGTGTGATTTACTTGAAACACTAGAATAAGATTAAGTTGATATGACAAAATCGAACTCGGAGTATGGATTTAAAGCTGTTGTCAGGAGAGAGATAAAGAGATTGGTTGCTAGACCTCTTTATCTGTTCTGCATGTTGATAGCACCAATCTTTACTACCCTATTTTTCACAACATTAATGGGAGAAGGTCTTCCTAATAAACTTCCTATGGCTGTGGTCGACTTAGACCATTCCACCGTTTCTAGGAATATTATTAGAAAGTTAGACTCATTCCAACAAACCGATGTTGTGGCCTACTATAATGATTTTTCAGATGCACGAAAAGCGTTACAGAAGGGGGAAATTTATGGTTTCTTCTACATACCAAGACATCTATCTAAAGATGCTCAAAGTATGAAGCAACCCACATTGTCTTTTTACACTAACGATTCCTACCTAATCGCTGCCTCACTCCTATTCAAAAACATGAAGATGATGAGTGAGCTAGCATCAGCAGGGGTAACAATGAAGGTTTTATTGGCACATGGCGAAACTGACAAACAAGCCAAAGCAACATTGAAATCCATCGAAGTAAATGCTAAACCTCTAAATAATCCTTGGATTAACTACTCGGTGTACTTATCAAACACTCTTGTTCCTGGCGTACTTGCTTTAATGGTATTAATGATAACAGTATATAGTATTGCTGTCGAAATCAAAACAGGTACAACTAAGGCTTGGATTGAAACAGGAAACAACTCAATGTGGACTTCAATCTTGGGCAAGTTAGTGCCTCAAACGATTATTTGGCTAATTGTAGGAACATTTATCATTACCTATTTATATGGGATTGAGAAATTCCCATGTAACAGTGGTATATTCCCCATGCTATTCGCAATTACAGTATTAATCATTTCGCTACAATGTCTAGGTGTATTTATGGTTGGTCTATTCCCCGTATTAAGAATGTCTCTCAGTATCGCCTCATTGTGGGGTGTAATTTCGTTCTCAATTACAGGATTCACCTTCCCCGTTATGGCAATGAGCTCAGGACTACAAGGATTTGCTAGGCTCTTTCCTTTGCGTCATTATTTCATCATTTATGTGAACCAAGCACTTAATGGTTATCCTATGATTTATGCTTGGACAAGTTATACTTGTCTATTCCTATTCATGTTATTGCCATTTCTAGTTATGAAACGACTAAAGTTTGGATTACTTAACTTTAAACACATGCCATAATGAAAGATGACTCGTTATTAAAAAAAATGCAAAGTGGCTTTAATGATATTTTCTACATTTGGAAACAAGAAATACAAGCCATTTTTAGAGATAAGACAGTTATTACGTTCTTTATTATACTTCCCTTATTCTACCCATTGGTATATGCATACATTTATACTAATGAAGTTATTCGGGATATACCAGCTGTTGTAGTAGACCAATCCAAAACTAAATTAAGTCGTGAGTTTATTCGGAAAGTAAACTCTACACCCGATGTAGATTTTGTAGCACATTGCGCCGACATGGCAGAAGCTAAAGAGTTTCTAAAACAACAAAAAGCCTATGGTATTCTATATATCCCATCAGATTTTAGTAAAAAGCTAAATCTAAATCAGTCAACAGAGGTTACTATGTTCTGCGACATGAGTGGTATTCTTTACTATAAGGGTTTAGTCATGGCAACAACTAAAGTGTCGTTGAGTATGAATGAACGCATCAAAGTAAGTCATTCCAACAATACAACGGCTCGGGAGGATGAGATATCAGGATACCCTATCAAATATGAAGAAGTATCCTTCTACAACCCTGCAAACGGAATGGCATCCTACCTCATTCCTGGGGTACTAATTCTTATTATACAACAAGCTATTTTCCTAGGAATGTCTGTTATTGCAGGGACCAACAGAGAAGAAAATAAATATCATCGACTAATACCTAATAATAAACATTATTCTGGAACCCTCCGTATTGTGTTTGGTAAAGGAATATGCTACTACATGGTATGTATTATTCTTGCCTTATATGTGGTATGTATAGTCCCATGGATATTTAGTTTACCCTATATTGGCAATCCCATAAACATCGTTTTGTTTATCATTCCATATTTGGCTGCTTGTATCTTCTTCACAATGACCTTTGCCTCTTTTATTAGAGACAGAGAATCGGGACTAGTTGTGTTTGTATTTACCTCAATCATCTTCTTGTTTGGTTCGGGTATTTCATGGCCGTTATCAAATATCCCCGACTTCTGGAAGTATATCTTCTGTTTGGTTCCTTCTACTTTTGGAATCAAAGGATATGTATCTATCAACAGTATGGGGGCAAGTATGAATGAAGTGTCAACTGAATTTATGGCACTATGGATTCAAACAGGCTTCTACTTTATAACAACCTGCTTAATTTATAGATATCAGATTATATCATTTAGAAGAAAACTGATTCGTGATCACAAAGCTATGAAAGAGAAAAGAGAGCTTAAGAAAAACAAAGCAAATTAGTAAAATTATGACCTATAATAAAGGCTGTTCAACGATTGAATAGCCTTTATTGTTTTTGCAAATAACAAACTTGTACCCACTAACCACGCCCTAAATTATAAACATGTATTTCCAGTCCTATTTTGTTTTCAATCTTGAATAACTTATAGATATCTAGTACTTCGATATGGAAATGTAAAATCA
The DNA here is from genome assembly GCA_030151635.1 of Bacteroides sp. Classification (GTDB taxonomy): domain Bacteria; phylum Bacteroidota; class Bacteroidia; order Bacteroidales; family Bacteroidaceae; genus Bacteroides_E. The sequence goes on from JASLDF010000112.1 coordinate 7,206, forward strand.
TTTAAAGCAAAAACAAGGCTACCTAAAATAGATAGCCTTGTTTTTATGTATGTAGGTGTTATTTATTTAAATCACAACCAGAGCACTTTGTTTCTAACGTTTTGAAGAAGTCATTACCCTTATCATCTACCAAAATAAATGCTGGGAAATCTTCTACTTCAATTTTGTAAATTGCTTCCATTCCTAATTCAGGATATTCAATACACTCAATACTCTTGATGTTATTTTGTGCAAGAATAGCAGCAGGACCACCAATACTTCCCAAGTAGAAACCGCCATATTTATGACAAGCATCAGTTACTTGTTGACTACGATTACCCTTTGCAAGCATAATCATACTACCACCATTCGCTTGGAAAGGATCTACATAAGAGTCCATACGGCCAGCAGTTGTTGGTCCCATTGAACCACAAGCCATACCTTCTGGTGTTTTAGCAGGTCCAGCATAGTAAATTGGATGATCTTTAATATATTGAGGAAGACCTTCACCCTTGTCAAGACGCTCTTTCAATTTAGCGTGAGCAATGTCACGACCAACAATGATTGTACCGTTCAAAGACAAACGTGTTGAAACAGGGTATTTAGTTAACTCTTTCAAGATATCAGCCATAGGTTGATTTAAGTTAATCTTGATTGGGTCACCTTCACCTTGATTCTTGAATTCTTCTGGAATATGTCTAGCAGGATTATCATCTAGTTTTTCAACCCAGATACCTTCTTTATTAATTTTAGCTTTGATATTTCTATCAGCCGAGCAAGAAACTCCCATTCCAACAGGACAAGAAGCACCATGGCGAGGCAAGCGAATGATACGAATATCATGTGCTAAGTATTTACCTCCAAACTGTGCACCTAAACCTATTCTTTGAGATTCTTCTAGTACTTGCTTTTCTAATTCAATATCACGGAATGCTTGACCACCTTCGTTACCTTTAGTAGGCAATGCATCGTAATATTTAGCAGATGCTAATTTTACGGTCTTCAAGTTCACTTCTGCCGATGTTCCACCAATTACAAAAGCAATGTGATATGGAGGACAAGCTGCTGTACCCAAAGTTTTGATTTTTTCAATTAAGAAAGGAATCAATTTTTCTGGATTAAGAAGCGCTTTTGTTTCTTGGTATAAGTATGTTTTATTTGCAGAACCACCACCTTTAGCAATACAAAGGAAATTATATTCATTTCCTTCAACTGATAAAAGGTCGATTTGAGCTGGAAGATTACAACGTGTATTCATCTCGTTGTACATATCTAAAGGTACATTTTGAGAATAACGTAAGTTTTCTTCTGTATATGTTTTGTAAACACCTTTAGAAAGAGCTTCTTCGTCACCACCACCAGTCCAAACGTTTTGTCCTTTTTTACCTAAGATAATTGCTGTACCTGTATCTTGACAAACTGGAAGTTTACCTTTAGCAGATACGTCTGCATTACGTAAGAAAGTTAACGCAACATATTTATCATTTTCGCTAGACTCTGGATCTGACAAGATTTTAGCTACTTGTTTATTGTGAGCCTCACGAAGAAGGAACGATACGTCACGGAACGCTACATTAGAAAGTACTGTTAATGCTTCTGGTTGAATTTTAAGGATTTCATTTCCTTCAAAATCACCTGTTGAAACATAGTCTTTAGATACTAGATAATACTCTGTAGTATCTTTTCCCATTGGAAATGGTTTTTGATACTTGAATGGAGGTGTTGCCATAAGATTATATTTTAAAAAATTGAATTATATTTAAAATGTGAGTCTAACAAAATTACAATTTTAAAATCTTAAATCATAAAGATGCTAGCTAAAATACCCGAGTAATTACTCTTCAGCACCTTCCTCTAACTCATCTGCATCATAAGTAGGATACAAGAAATCATTATAAGGGAAACGTTGAACATGTAATTCTCTTACACGACGATAAATTTCTTCTTTGAAGCTTTCAATGTTTGTCTTCTCTAAGGCCGAGATGAATAAGCAGTCATCAGATTTTGCCATCCAAGTACTTTTCAATTCGTCAAGAGTTACATTTTCTCGAGTGGAAGGTGTCAAATCATCCTCATCTTTCTTCACGTATGTAAAGGCATCAATTTTATTGAAGATTAAAATTACAGGTTTATCACCCGTATTAATATCAGCAAGTGTCTTACTTACTACATTTATTTGGTCTTCAAAGTTTGGATGAGATACATCAACAACATGAATCAACAAGTCGGCTTCACGAACTTCGTCAAGAGTCGATTTAAAAGAGTCAATTAAATCTGTCGGAAGCTTACGAATGAATCCAACTGTATCCGACAATAAGAAAGGCAAGTTATCTACCACCACTTTACGAACAGTCGTATCAAGAGTAGCAAAAAGCTTATTCTCTGCAAAGACCTCACTTTTAGACAACATATTCATGATCGTTGACTTACCAACATTGGTATAACCTACTAAAGCCACACGGATAAGCTGACCTCTATTTTTACGTTGTGTTGCTTTTTGTACATCAATCTCCTTCAATTGTTTTTTCAACAAAGAAATACGGGTATTGATAATACGTTTATCCATCTCAAGCTGAGTTTCACCTGGTCCACGAAGACCTACAGATCCACCTTTACCACCGCCAGCACCACCACCTTGTCTTTCCAAGTGAGTCCATAGACGGGTTAATCGAGGCAACATATATTGATATTGCGCTAATTCTACTTGTGTTTTCGCACTAGAAGATTGCGCTCTCATTGCAAAAATATCTAGAATAAGAGAAGTACGATCAAGAATCTTTATTTCAAGTTCTCGTTCAATGTTTCGAATTTGTTTTGCACTAAGTTCGTCATCAAAGATCACCATCCCCACTTCATGTTCCTTCACATATTCTTTGATTTCACTCAATTTTCCTTTACCTACATAGGTAACCGAATTCTGCATATCAAGCCTTTGAGTAAATCTTGAAACGACCTCAACGCCTGCTGTTTCTGCAAGAAATTCAAGTTCATCTAGATACTCCTTAGTAATATGCTCATCTTGGAATTGAGTAATCAAACCCACCAATACGGCTGTTTCAGTTTGAACTTCTGATATTACAAAATCTTTCATATATAACAATTAATATTTTTCTAAAACAAATATAAGAAAAAAGCAGCAAGGCTTATTATATAAACAAAAAAAGTCGCCATCTGTTTGATGGCGACTTTTGTATTATTAATGAACAACTAATTTATTTATCAGCGATCACTTGAGCTTCTGGAGTTTGTCCAATTTCATTGTTATCTGCTTGAGAAATATTAGGGTTAGCTTCAATTTCTTTTTGTGGGATTAACCACAGTATATTAGGAGCATCAGCAGCAACATTAAAGCGAGCATTTAGAGGGTAATTTGTTTGACCATTTTCAATACGTTGAACTGGTTTTTTAAGACGTTTTAAGTCAAAATAAGCAAATCCTTCTCCCCATAGTTCAACTCTACGTTGTAACCACACTTCATTTTGGAAATCTTCTATAGACGTAGCTGTTGATTTGTAAGATTGACCTTCATATCTATATGTATTAAGGAAAGCAGCTAAGGCTGTTTTTCCAGCTTCTAAATTTCCAGCCATAGCCAAAGCTTCAGCTTCAATTAAATACATCTCTTCAACACGCATCATTGGCCAGTCTGAAGCATTGGTAGGGTTACCCACAACATCATTATATGCTCCAAATTTAATATTGGTAAATTCCAAGAATTTCTTAGCCGTAGTGTATGGGACATCTTTAATCTTAGGTAGATCATCTGTAAATGGAGATTTTAAATCTTTATCAACCCACCAACCATGTTTTCTAACGTCAGCTTCATCAATCTTATTCCAAAGGTTTACATTTATTGAACGATATGCTCCAACACCTGTATAACTATTACCAGAGAATGAACATAAATGAGAAGGCCAGTTAACAATTCCAGAAGTAACGACACGGTTATCTTCAGAAATCACGTTTGCCCACATCCAAGCATTCGAAGCAGATGAGTTAAATGCAGGAACTTTAACTTCGTCAATAGAATATGGAGTATAGCCATCTTGAGCCAATTTAGCAGCCGTTGCAGCTTCCGTCCATTTATTCATAACTAAGTAAACTCTAGCTAACAATCCATTTGCAACTTGCTCACTCGCATAACCTTTATCCGTTATCTTCTTACCTTTAAGTAATTCAAGACCTTTGTTCAAATCTGCTATGATTACTTCGTAAACTTTATCTACAGCAGCTCTACCAGGTACAGCACGCTCGTCACCTTCAGTTAAAATCAAAGGAACAGACGGTTTACTTTCATTACCAACATAAGTAAATTGGTAAGTTTGAACTAGTTGAAAATAAGAAAACGCTCTATTTACATACCCCTGACCTAAATAAAGTTCAAACAAGGCTTTATCATCTGCATCGACAACCTTTCCTAATAATGGAGTAATTGCTTTAATAACGTCATTAGAAGAACTGATCACATTATAGTAAAGTCTCCACATCATTTCAGAAGTACTAGAGTTCAAGGTTCTATCCCTAAAGTTCATCGTTGATCTAAACCAGTTGTAGCCCATGTCTGGAGCTAAAAAGTCTTGACCTGACATTTCTAAAAATTGACATAATGCAGCATATCCATAATCTGAGTGATAAGCTGAAGACTCTTCAAGCACATTATACTTAATATAATTTGCTAAAATACCTTTTGTCAGAACCACAATTTTCTCTGGGTCTTTTGCACTAGTTTCATCCCTTTGGTCTTCTGTCACCATGTCTCCCCCTGGGATGGTATCTAGGCTACAGCTAGATACCACAAATAGGGCTAATAGGGAAAATATGTATTTATATTTTTTCATACGATTTCGATATTAAAATGTTAATGTCAAACCTCCAGAAATAGTTCTCATTGGAGAGTAAGAGCTATTATCAGATGATAAATAACCTTGACGAGGGTCTAAACCTTTACGTTTAGAAAATAAAGCTACGTTGTCTGCAACAATATATACGCGTAAAGAACCCATACCAATCTTGTTTAAAGCTTTCTTAGGTACAGTATATCCTAATGTAATATTCTGTAGACTTAAGTAATTTGAGTTAATTAAGAATCTATCAGAAGTAGAATTAGAATAAGAGCTATTACCAGCTAATGCAGGAACAGAAGTGTTTTTGTTTTCTGGAGTCCAGGCATTTCTAATGTCTTTGTGCCAGTTCATACCAGAGCTTCCACCACCATTGTGCATGAATCTTTGATATGTATTATCATAAACTTTACCTCCTAGTTGGTAAGCAAATGACATACCAAAGTCAAAATCATAAACTCTCAATGTTGTTCCAAAACCACCATATACTTTAGGCAAGATATCACCTGTAGCATATTGAGTTGCTTTATTCCAATCATCTGTAGTTTCTTTACCTGTCACTTTACCATTTTCATCAACAGTATTTTTATAGTAAAGAGCTCTACCAGTTTCTGAGTCAACACCTGCGTATTTTCTCAAGTACATTTGATATAAAGATTCTTTCTCTCTATAAATTCTAGAGCCATCAATAAGTTCACCATTTAAAGACTTATCTAGCTTCAAAATTTTATTTTTGAAGTGAGTCATGTTAAAGTTAATATCCCAAGTAATATTTCTATCTGTGTAAGCTACAGCTGTAAGATCAATTTCTACACCTCTATTCACCATAGAACCAACGTTCATTGGCAAACTACTATAACCCCATGATAATGGTGTTGGTTTGTAGTAAAGCATATCTGTAGTTTTACGAGAGAAATACTCAACAGAACCATTTAAACGATTATTCAACAATTCAAAATCAAAGCCTGTATTGAAACTTTGAGAAGTTTCCCAAGTGATATCTTTATTTCCTTTATAATCTAAAGCTAGACCAAAGTCCTCATTTTGATTAGTTAATGCATATTGATCTAAATAAGGATAGTAGTTAGTTACACCGTTTGAATAACGAAGGTCATCATTACCTTGCAAACCATAACTCATTTTAAATTTCAACATGTTAACCCATTTCACATCTTTCATGAATTCTTCTTGGCTAATCAACCAACCAGCACCTAAAGACCAGAAATTACCCCATCTATTATCTTTGTGGAAACGAGATGAACCATCTCTACGGAATGA
>JASLDF010000118.1 GCA_030151635.1 Bacteroides sp.
TGATTTTTATAATTCTGTCTTGTTCAAGCATTTAAAAAGTTTATTAATTTATATAATTAGTTTCTTTGCCAATGCCTTGTAAAATTAGACTTTTCCCATCAACCTATAAAGTTTACGGTGTTGCTTAATTCAACGATACAAGGGCTTTTCGTGTGGCATTTTTCCACACTTGCACAGAACAAAGTACCATGCAAAACTAGAATGTAAATTTAGTCAATTTTCTACACTTATTTAAGTTTTACGGGACATATATTTGGCACTTTTGAAAGATAGATGCCGTTTTTGCCCATTTTCTTGCGTTTTTAGCGACTTTAGATTTTTAGAGATACAAAACAACCCCTAAAATGAACCTCATTCTCATTAAAACTCCAAATAACACGCTTTATTTTCGATTTCTGCGATTTCATAAGGCATTCTCGTCAATAAACAGAAAATATAACAGCAATTATTCAAGCCGACAGAATCCTTTGTAGCCCACTATACCTCTATATACGCTAAAACGAGTACTCGAACTTCAAATTAAATTCGCAAACGATTAAGATACAGGGTTTTCTATAATTTACTTCTAAAAACGTTTATCTTAGGAGCATTTAATAAAAATCAATTACTTCACTTACTTAATAGTTACACAGCATGAAGATACGTTTCCTTTTAATCGTTGTTTTACTCTCTGTTTTTCAACTTCAAACCCAAGCACAGAAGAGTGAGATTAACATTACACCCACACTAGAGAACCTATACAAAGTAGACGATGGTATTTATCGTAGCAACCAGCCTACCGCCCTTCAGTTTAAATCGCTCGAAATGAATGGCATTAAAGAGGTGTTAAACCTTCGTCGCTTTCATTCCGATACAGACGATGCCAAAAACACAAATTTAACCTTGCACCACATTAAAGTAAGGGCAAGCCAAGTTAATGACAATCACTTGCTCGAAGCCATGCGTATTATTCGCGACCGTAAGGGCGATATTCTGGTTCATTGCCACCACGGCTCTGATCGGACGGGAGTGGTCATAGCTACCTACCGAATTATTTTTCAAGACTGGAGTAAAGAAGATGCCATTGCCGAGATGAAGAAAGAAGAGTTTGGGTTTCACAGCATCTTTTCAAACCTCCCTAAACTAATTCAAAACTTAGATATCGAGAACTTTAAAAAAGAGTTAGGCCTACCTAATTAAAACTCCATAACAAGGTCGAGTTGTCTTTGAAAGAGAACAGCGTCTTCTTTGAAAGACAACTCATGCTTCTTTCAAAGACAAAACACCCCTCTCTACAAGAGTCATTTCAGGGGATAAAGTAATTGGCCGAAATATCTCTATCCTTGCAACAGCATTGAACAAAAAGCCCCTTCTTGGTCAATCCAAAAAGAGGCTTTCTAAATATCATAGTGCCACCGCAATTCCAAATATCTACTACTTTCTACTGATGAGTGCAACAGTCCAAAATCAGAAGAAAGTGCAGTTATTTGAACGTAGAACTGTTATTAAAAGTTTTCTGTGGTATCCGACAAGACTTCGAAGACTTGGAGGTTGAACATATCCTAAAACTACAAAAAGCCCCTTCTTGGTCAATCCAAAAAGAGGCTTTCAAAATATCATAGTGCCACTGCAATTCCAAATATCTACTACTTTCTACTGATGAGTGCGACAGACCAGAATCAGAAGAAAGTGCAGTTATTTGAACGTAGAACTGTTATTAAAAGTTTTCTGTGGTATCCGACAATACTTCGAAGACTTTGAGATTGAACATATCCTTAAACTACAAAAAGCCCCTTCTTGGTCAATCCCAAAAGAGGCTTTCTAAATATCATAGTGCCACTGCAATTCCAAATACTCACTGCTTTCTACTGATGAGTGCGACAGACCAAAATCAGAAGAAAGAGCAGTTATTTGAACGTAGAACTGCTATTAAAAGTTTTCCGTGGTATCCGACAATACTTCGAAGACTTTGAGGTTGAACATATCCTAAAACTACAAAAGCCCCTTCTTGGTCAACCCAAAAAGAGGCTTTCTAAATATCATAGTGCCACTGCAATTCCAAATATCTACTACTTTCTACTGATGAGTGCGACAGACCAAAATCAGAAGAAAGTGCAGTTATTTGAACGTAGAACTGATATTAAAAGTTTTCCGTGGTATCCAACAAGACTTCGAAGACTTTGAGATTGAACATATCCTAAAACTACAAAAAGCCCCTTCTTGGTCAATCCAAGAAGAGGCTTTCTAAATATCATAGTGCCACTGCAATTCCAAATATCTACTACTTTCTACTGATGAGTGCGACAGACCAAAATCAGAAGAAAGTGTAGTTATTTGAACGTAGAGCTGATATTAAAAGTTTTCTGTGGTATCCGACAAGACTTCGAAGACTTTGAGATTGAACATTGGAACCATACCGATAAGGTGATTCATTATCTCCGTAGAAATAGCTTCATATTCTCCCCAAACAATGGTATCTGTAAAGAAGTACAGCTCAACCGGAATCCCTTTTTCCGATGGTGCCAACTGGCGAACAAGTAGAGTTAAATCTTGTGCCACATTTTTATGTGTTTTAAGGTAGTGGAAGGCATACGCCATAAACAAGTCGTTGTTTGTTACCGGAACAGCGTTGCGAATAAGCACCTTTTCAAGCCCTTTGTTCTGCTCTTCTTTCTCGGTAATTACCTTATTTAGATAGTCGATGGTACGGTATTTTTCAAGTTCTTCTTCCTTCATAAAACGAATAGAACCTTGTTTAATAAAGATACTTTTCTTCGTTCTTCGCCCACCCGATTCTTGCATTCCTCGCCAGTTTTGGAACGAATCCGAAATCAATGCATAGGTAGGAATGGTCGTAATGGTTTTATCGAAGTTTTGAACCTTCACGGTGTTTAAGGTAACCTCCAACACCTCTCCATCAGCATTGTATTTGCTCATGGTAATCCAATCGCCCAACTCGACCATATTGTTGGCAGTCATTTGAATGCTACCTACAAATCCTTTAATGGAGTCTTGAAACACCAACATCGTAACTGCCGATGCTGCACCTAACGTTGTTAAAACAGCCAATGCCGATTTGTCGGTAATGATGGTAAAAATAATTACCAGCCCCATTCCATACAGAATAATAGAAATGACTTGAATGTAACTGTGCATGGGTTTACTAGCGAATGCAGGTTTCTCTTGCAAGACGTTGAAGAACGACTTAACCAATGCCACAATAGACCAAATAACCAACAGCACCAAATAGATGTCGGCACATTTATCCATCGGATTAATCATGCCATGGTAATCGTTAAAAACAATTGGAATGGTTGTTTTGACCAATGTATATGGAGCCAGAAGTGCTACATAGAGTGGGAATTTATTCTTTATCAAGTATTCCAACAATGGAATATTTGTCATTTTACTGGCTTTACGAATAAAGAAGCGAATAATAGAACGTGCCAAATAGAGCACAATAGAAACAAGAAGAATTAAACAAGTCAGAAGTATGACTAGTTTCGTGATCGAGATGTATTCTTCTGAAATGTTCCAAGAGTTTAAAATCGAATTTAACCAAATCGAAAGCTTACCTGCGTATACTTCGGTATTGGAAATAGGTTGTTCTGGAGCAATCATAATTTTTCTAATGAGTTTAAGTAAATAATAGGTTCGTATTCCTTGCTTAAACAGCCCCCTAAAGGCACCATTTGTTTCGCGGGAAAAAGCTTTGGTTTTACCCGTAAATATAACTATCTGAATACAAGGATATTAATCTAATATACTGCTTTAATGCCGTGATACCAAATCTATTTTTAGTGTACCAGCATAATAGATTCACCAGAACACCACTTAATCAACTTATTTTCAGGTAATTAAAACACAATTAGCGATTATCGAATTATACAGACTAGTTTATAATGGATTGAAGCAGATTACCAACCACTACATATCTTATATAGACAACAAGTTATATGTGCGATTGAATTTTTGAAATAGTAGCAAAGATTTAAAAGGAAATTTAAAATCAATAGAGCCTTGTCAAACTATATGACAGATTTGCTTTACTAAGCAAGAAAACAAAGAGAAGATTCAACTGGTCTGACCGAAGATGATCGGTTTCTATATGTATTGTCCACTCCTAAAACCCAGCATAATTAGAGTTTACTAAACTACGAATTAGTTACCCATAGTTAGGATATGTAACTCGGTAACATTTGTCAGTTTAACAAGCAATAGCCAGTTGTTTCAGCAGAAAATAAACGAGGGAAGATTATTAATTTATTAAGCGAAGAAAACAAGATTGAGTAAGAGCTTTATCTTGATTAATACTATGAGGTTGGATTCATAATGCACGTAAAATAGTGCTATTGAAATTGAAGTAAGTAGTAACAAAAAAGCATAACAGGTGTTACGCTCAATTCATTCAACATGGTATTGTACTATTTACAAATGCACATCACCCACTCGAAATTAGACACCGTTAATTAGAGGAGCAAACTACACACCATTATTTATCTGCAAATGACATAGTCGTTATCACACTATATTGAATCGGAATTACATCTTTTGAATATACCTATGCGATTAAAAAAAGGTTCTACAACTAAACCAGTTGTAGAACCTTTTTATATTGTGCTGTCGCACCATCAGCCTAAATAAAGAAGCTTAAAACACCTACTAGAATGCAAAGTGGCGTAAAGAAATAGGTGTCGTGATGGGCAAACTCCGATTTGATTTTCTTTTTAAAGATTCCCACGTAATTAAAATCGCCAATGGCACGTAGGAAAAAAACAATAGCTACTGCATACGTTCCATAGGCATCTACAAGATGGGGCAAAGGAAAATTTACATACTTGGCGAAAGAGAATAGTGCCAAAATAATAAAGGCCATTGCCATTAAATAACAAGCTAATGGCGTAGGGCTAAAGATTGGACGGAAATCGTCGTCTTCAGGAATAACCTTACGTGTACCTCTGCTTTCAATTCCCCAAAGAATATGAAATCCTGCTACTATGAGCGAAATGATGATGAGTATGATGTTAGGCATATCGTTTCAATATTAGTGTATTGCTATGTAACAGCCTAGTAATTCAATTTGTTGTGATAAAGCTCTGAAAAGTTAAAATTCAGTGCATTATTTATTTCTCCTCACTTGTGAGAGTACCAAAAGCATAAAACAAACAACTCCAGCATAGCCAATAGACAACATTTTTAATTGACTAGGGTGTACTTTATCGAAATAAAAAGCAGCAATAGCTCCTAAATATACGAGCGTAAATAGTGCTAAAATAATGTATAATAAAATTTTCATGGTTTAGTGTATTTGTATACAAACTTACAAAATCTAATGAGTTAGCCCAGTATTTTACTCCAAATTATGCGGAACAAAAAAGAGGGTAAATGCCAAACATCTACCCTCTTCTTGTATTATGTGTATGAGTCTGTTATTTACCCAACGCTTCTTTTACTGCCGCTTCAATATTCGCACCACGAAGACCTTTCTTCACGATCGTTCCATCGGGAGCAAAAAGCATGATTTGTGGAATACTTGTTATTCCGTAGGCATTGGTTGCTTCGTTACCTGTATTTAAAATTTGTCTCCAAGGCATTGCTTCTTTAGCAATCGCATCTTTAGAATCGGTCAATTTATCCCATACGGCAACACCTAGTACTTCAAAGTTTTCACCGTTATAAGCTTCATGAACCGCCTTTAAATTAGGCACCTCGCGCATACATGGCCCGCACCAGCTTGCCCAAAAATCAACTAAAACATATTTTCCTTGCCCTACAAAATCGGATAGTTTCAGGATTGAACCATCTTCTTGTGTTGCTGCAAAGTCGGCTATTGTATCGCTCAATTCAACACCCTCGGTCGTGTTTATCAACGACAATTCATCAACAACATATTGATTCTTTGCTAGATCTGGTCCAGCGGCATGCAATAGTTTTGCATATTCAACATCGTCAATAACACCTTTAGATGAGAATATAATAAACAAACCAACTAAGTTATTTTCGTTTCCTTTAAAAGCATCTGTAAGAATTTGACCACCTTTAGTCATTGCATTCTCGTACTCGGTTGTCCATTGCGCTTCTTTCTCTTCCAACGTTAATTCCTCGTTGTTTTTAAGGTTGGCTCCAACCACATTTAAATAGTCAGTTATACCTGCTAGTTCTTCGCTAAGTTTTGCTAATACTTCATTGTTAGGAGTGCCAGTAACACTTCCTTTTTCTAGATTAAGCGTTAAATTGCCCTCTTCTAGGATAAAGGAAATAATTTTAGCCGGAGATATAGAATATAGAGCTAGTTTTGGTTCGGTAATCGAGTTTTCAAAATGGAATTTACCATCCACAACTTTGGCACTATCCACAGCTTCTAGCGACATAAAGTCTAATAAATATACTTTTTCAATACCTTCTTCCATCTCTTCGGGAAGTACTTCGCCAGAGAATGTATAGGTTAATTTATTCGAGCATGATGCCAAAGCAATCAGCATCAACACGCAAGAAAATAGTGTGATTGTTTTCTTCATGATAATAATGGTTATTTAATAATAATAGTCGAAGATAGGAATTCAATAGGTAAGTACGTCGAATCTTGCCAACTTATTTTGTTTATAGGTTATTTGTTCTTACAAATAAACCATTCGAGAGAAGAGTGGTTTGCACAAAAAAAACGGGCTGGACATGATATCCAACCCGTTTCGTATCTTTTAAAAGTTTCAAAGAAACTATTTACCGAAAATTTCTTTTAATGTTTCGCCAATTGCATCACCACGAAGATTTTTCTTCAAGATGGTGCCATCAGGAGCAAACAAGATAATTTGAGGAATACCAGTAATGCCATAAGCATCTGTAGCAACACGGTCTGTATTCAACATCATTTTCCAAGGCATTGCTTCTTTTTCTGCAGCAGCAACCGAATCTTCTTCTTTATCCCAAACAGCAACGCCTAAGATTTCGAAGTTATCGCCTGCATATTTAGCATAGTTTGCTTTCAAGTTTGGAACTTCACGCATACATGGACCACACCAGCTTGCCCAGAAATCAACCAAAACATATTTACCTTTACCTACAACATCAGAAAAATGTTGCTCTGTACCGTCTAGTTTGTTAGCTGTAAAGTCTGTAAACATTTTACCTTCTGCTGTTGCATCTTGTGCCTTGATAGCAGTAAGTTGTTTTTGTACAATTTCAGCGCTTTGAACATCTGGACCAGCAGCTAAAAGCATTTCTTTATACTCATCGCCTTCAATTAGACCACGACTTTGAATCAACACGTATAGACCAGCAGGGTTATTTTCATTACCTTGGTACGCCGCTTTCAAGTCGCCAGACATGATACCGATGTATTTATTTACTTCGTTTTCCCAAGATTCAGCTTTGACTGCATCATCTAAATCTGAATTGTCAAGATCTGTACGGATTGCATTTAAAATTAAATTGCTTTCTGTCAGCTTCTCTGTTAATGTAGCGATTGCTTCATTACTAGGTGTACCTAGCACCTTCATCGCGTCAAGATCCATTGTCAATTCTCCATTTTCAAGAACGAAAATAATTTGTTGTTGTGGAGATACTGAGAAAACAGCCAATTGAGGTTTTTCAACTGAGTTTTTAAATTCAAAAGTGTTATTAGCAACTTTAGTACTATCTACAAATTCTTTTGTAAAGTAATCGTATAAGTAAATCGTAGTACCCTCTACATTTTCAGAACCCTCTGGGAGTTGACCTTTAACGGTGTAGCTTGGTTTTGATTGACAACTAGTGAAAGCTGCAAGTAGCATAAAGCCAGCAAAAAACTTCAAATATTTTTTCATAACTCTAAAATGGTTTTAAATTCTTTTAATTTCTAATTCGAATTTATAAAAATAAGAATAATACTTTATTAATCGCTATTTTAGTAACAATTTTGTGAGTCTGATGGTCAAAATGACGACTTTTTTGTTC
>JASLDF010000179.1 GCA_030151635.1 Bacteroides sp.
TCTTAACGCAATCGACATGGCTCACCGTCATGGTTATACTTCTGTAACTTCACACCGTTCTGGTGAAACAGAAGATTCAACAATTGCTGATATCGCTGTAGCTACCAACTCTGGACAAATCAAAACAGGTTCATTGAGCCGTTCTGATCGTATGGCAAAATACAACCAACTACTTCGTATCGAAGAAGAATTAGGTGATTTGGCTGTTTATGGTTATAAAAAATTGAGATAATATTTATCTCTTAATTTTACGAAGGGGCATAAGATTTATTCTTATGCCCCTTTTTCATTCTTTAGAAAACAAGACAGCAGATAGACAATCACCACTACAATAAAATCTATACTTCCTAAAGCCACAACAAGCTAAGTTACCTATTATACATATCGATTTAATAGCTAGTATCGATTCTCCTTCGAGACTCATAACTAACTGTTTAATTTTCACTAAGATAGAATATATATAAACCACACAGTTATACTTTGGTTAAAATATGTAAATATAAAACTAATCCAACCTTAACAATTCTAATGTAATTCTAATTTAAGGTAGACCTCAACTACATATCAATTACGGTCAATTAATTTTATAATCAAGAACGTTATTATCACAACAACTACAAATTAAAGAATCAATAAAAAATAATAACTTGATGAAACGAAATAAAGGATATAACTATTAAAATGATTAATTAGAAGCACTATATATGGTTGTAAAAAACAATTATAAAATAAAAAGTAATTTCAAACTAGATTAAATTTTTCTAATATACAAGATTATTTAATATATACAAATTAACTATATTAACATATATTTAGTGTGCTATAGAGCTTTAAAAATAAAACTTTTCATAACTAAATACGGATTACTTATAGATCATCATATATAATAAAGTAATTAAACACACCTAAAATACAAATCAAACAACTATATACTAGTATTTTACATAGAAAATACTACATTTACAAAATGTATAAAATATTGATAGATACATATGTAGTTGTTACGTCAACAAAAATCAGTTCAGGTTAATAAATGTTAATAAAAGAAGATATATTGCCGGCGACAAAAATAACTTTCATATGTTTGCAGAAGTAATTCAAATATAAGCCACCGGATATGTGTGTGAATTTATAGATTGAAAATGAAGGTGTGAGGCTTTCCTTTAAAATCACGGTGGCAAAATTTATAGTGCTTAATTATTTATTTAAAATTTATACAAAATGCAATTTAATTTAAAAAACTTATTAGTAGCTGGAGCTGCTATCCTTACGCTTACAGCGTGTAACAATTCTGATAACGATGTATTTAAAGCTGAAGAAAGCAACCTTAAGGTTCAAATTAAACTTCCAAGTGCAAACCCACTATCTCGTGCGCTAGTTGATGAAGCTAAAGAAACCGATTTTCATGCAGAACATATTTATGCATATGTTTTAAAAGGAAATAAGGAAATAGCTAAAGCTAAAGCTGAAACAACTGATAAAGTAAATGTTACAGCTAAGTTTGATAAAATCATATTAGACGGGTCAGAAACTGTACTTGTGAAAGTTAATGGTAAAGAAGAAGATTCAAAAATGAATATCAAAATTGAAGATATTCAACCTACAAAAGAAGCTGGAAAACTTCAAAACATCGTATACGCAGGTGACAAAAAACTTACGAATAGTGAGATAAAAGATGGTATCAAAAACTACAATGTTACAATGGATGTAAACTCAATAGCTGCTCGTGTAGAAGTTATGGGTGAAGCCAAGTTCAACAAAGAACTTGTAGCAAGTATGAAGGTATCAATGGTTGCTCCACTAAGAGTTAAAGCTGAATATAATAACCCAGCAATAAAAGAAAACAAAAAGGGTGACAAGATGTACACAACTCTAGAAAATGGTATTACTGAGGGTAAAGTTGTAGCTAACCACTTATTTGCTGGAGATGTACCATCAATCACAATTGGATTTGATATTGTTAAATACGGCTATTACACTATAGACAAATCTATTATAACAATTGACAAAAAATTTGTCTACAAATTAGAGAAGGGAAAGTACGGTACTATTGCAGATAATGCTGAAGCTGCAAATGCAAAAGAATTTATTGAATACAGAGTTAATGAAGATAAGAGTTTAACAAAATTGGAAAAAATCACTAGCTCTATCGTTAAGCAAGATAGTAAAACAGAATACTTTACTATGAGAAACTTTGAAGGTGCTGAAAAATATAAAGGTGGTCATATTTACCTAATCGATTTAGAAAAAAACCTTACATGGAATGAAGGTGAAGGTGTAGTTAAAGATGAATACAACCCAGAATATAACGAAGGTACTGATACTCCTAAAGTTCAAGAAGAATCTACAATTAACGTAGCTGCTACAGTTAAAGAGTGGACTAAAAGCAACACTAACGTGTCAATCAACTAAGTTTTTTTTCATAATATATAAATAGAAGGGGTAGCTCATCATCGATAGTTGATGAACTACTCCTATTTATTAAACAGACCTTTTAAAAACCGAATACATGCCTAAATTTAAACTAATATATTTTGTACTGTTACTAGTAGCTCTTTCGAGCTGTGTCAGTCAAGATAATAATGACTGTACGTCAACGCGTATGACGTTTAGTTACAGCATAGATGGTCATAACAATGCTCTGGACAAACATATTGATCACGCAACACTATATATCTATAACGAATCTGATGGCTCATTAATTAAGACTATTAATGTCAATAAATCAGAAATCAGAAGTTTAGACGGAGTAGATTTAAAACTTGACGCAGGATCGTATACAACAATATGTTGGGCAAACATGAGCGATAATACTCGTGTTACATCAGAAAAATATTTGAAAGATGCACGTATCATGAATATTGGTTTGGCATCGAATAAAGAGGGAAATACATGCGACCCTCTATACTGGGGTAAACGTACTTTTCAGGTACAAAAAGACAGAAGGGTACTAGTTGATATGTCTTTAAAATCGGCATACATAAACCTAGAGGTTAATCTTATTGGTTTCAACAAAACGCTTCCGAGCATGACTACAACAAATGTAGCATCCGAATACAACTTCAACAGAGAGTTGATACCATCTAGACAAGCTAACTACAAAACAAACTTTAGCTATAATGCTAATAATAATGGGCAACAAGCAAGTTTAAGAGTTTTTAGAATTCAACGTAACAATCCAATTCATATAAATATACAACCCTCAACCAACCATAAGATCGACTTGGAACTAGGGAGCATAATTTCTAGCAAATACCCTAATTTAAACTTCGATCAAGAAGAAATCACTTTAGCCATAAATATAGAGTTTAATGGAATAGATGTTACTGTTACAATACCAGACTGGGAACATAAAGATACTGAAGCAGGAATTATATAAAGGCTAATTATTTACGAACAACTTAAAAATCAACATGAAAAAAATAGTGAACTTACTAGCAAATAGAACTACAGCTTATCTGTTGTCGTTTGTTGTATTGCTAATTTTTGCGACTAGTTGCTCAAATAATTTGGAGCAAAATATTAGTCCTGAAAATCAAAAAGCAATCAAAATTCAAATAGCGTCAGATAAAACAAGTTATACTGATGAGAATGGTCAACCCACCCCTGAAGCTAAAATAGAAAACATTACCACACTTGTATTTGATAAAGAGCTAAACTTTGTTTATAAAGCGGCTACATCGGAACCCAAGTATATTAAACAAAACATCTATGAATTTGATGTTATTGTGAACCTACTAAAAAACAATGAAAATTATCAGCTTGTTTTCTTAGGAAACTTAGATGACCAAAATATTAATTTAAGCCGATACGTTGGACAACCCAAACAAGCTGTCCTTGACTTATTTAACTTCGAAAGAGACTTAACCAAACAGTTTTCAAACACACCACTTTACGGCCAGTCAGAATACACCACCATTAAATCAACTTCAAAACTTGAAACTATCACAATGATGCGTGCTATTTCTAAAGTTGATATTTTCTTAACTAAAGAAAACTTTGATGGTGATACATCTAACTTAAAAGAAGGAAATGCTGTAAATTACGAAATTGAAGAAATACATGTATTCAACACTCCTAAAATTGGACGTGTGGCACCAAGATTTGAGCAAACTATACCCTTTAATTGGGCTAGCTTTATTCCTAGAGAAGCTTCGATGGTAGATAAGACTACTTATAACAAATCTCATAAATATGAATATGGTGGTACAAAGAATACAACTGCAGAATTCCCAATCTATGTTCCTGAAAACATTGGAGGAAGCAGTTCTAACAACCGC
>JASLDF010000180.1 GCA_030151635.1 Bacteroides sp.
ATTCGTTATAGACATATAGTGTGGCGTGATTAATATGTTTGTCCAGAGCATTGTTATGACCATCTATGCTGTAACTAAACGTCATACGCGTTGACGTACAGTCATTATTATCTTGACTGACACAGCTCGAAAGAGCTACTAGTAACAGTACAAAATATATTAGTTTAAACTTAGGCATGTATTCGGTTTTTAAAAGGTCTGTTTAATAAATAGGAGTAGTTCATCAACTATCGATGATGAGCTACCCCTTCTATTTATATATTATGAAAAAAAACTTAGTTTATTGACACGTTAGTGTTCTCTTTAGTCCATTCTTTAACTGTAGCAGTTACGTTAACAATAGATTGTTCTTGAACTTTAGGAGTATCAGTACCTTCGTTAACTTCTGGGTTGTATGAGTTCTCAAAGTTAGGATCACCAGCATTCCAGATAAGGTTCTTGTCTAGTTCGATTAAGTAGATTTTACCACCTTCATATACTTTCGCTTTAGCAAAATTAGTCAAAGTGAAGTATTCTACTTTTTTTTCAACTTTAATTTTACCTGTAGTTTTTTCAAGTTTTATTACTGAGTTGTTTTCGCCCAATCCGTATTCGATAAAATTAGTTGCGCTTTCTGGGTTAGCTGCACCGTCAATTATACCATATTTGCCGTTATCCAATTTGTAGATAAAATTACCGTCGATTTTTTGGGCAATATTATTAAATTCTAGGAATTCAAATTTTTCGATTTCGAAACCCATTGTTATAGATGGTACATCGCCAGCAAATAAGTGGTTTGCCACAACTTTTTCAGAAGGAATACCATCAATGTTAGACCATAGTAAGTGACCATTTTCGATATTCTCAAATTTAGGTGTTCCATAAACAGAGTTTACTTTAAGTGGAGCAACCATTTTGACCTTCATGCTTTTTACAAGTTTGTCATTGAATTTAGTTTTACCTTTAATTTCTACACGTGCAGCAATTGACTGTACATCCATTGCAACTTCATAGTGATTAATACCTTCTTTTACTTTAGATTTTCCTTCAATTTTTTCAATACCAGTATATACTATATTCTCAAGTTTTCCTTCAGTTTCTGTTGGTTGAATGTCTTTAATTGCCACTTTAAGATCAGCATTTTTTTCTTTGCCATTTACTTTAACTAATACCTTTTCTGTACCATCTAAAGAAACAGTTGGAAATTTTGCAGTAAGTGTAGCTCCGTTATGTTCAGCTTTTACTGTTTCAATTACAGTTTGACCTTTAAGAAGGTATGCATAAACATGTTTCGCTTTAAAATCATTAATTGTAGCTTCGTCTGTAATTGCACGTGACATCGCTTCAGGTTGTGGTAGTCTAATTAGAACCTCAAGGTTACTTTCTTCCGATTTAAATACATCGTTATCAGAATTGTTACACGCTGTAAGCGTAAAGATAGCAGCTCCAGCTACTAATAAATTTCTAAAATTAAATTGCATATTGTATAAATTTAAATAAATAATTAAGCACGATATGATAAGTCCACCTAAACTATTTGAAGGCCTCACTACCTTCATCTACTATTTTCACACATTTGTGGTGGCTTATATTTGAATTACTTCTGCAAACATATGAAAGTTATTTTTATCGCCGGCAATATATCTTCTATTATTAACATTTATTAACTTGAGCTGATTTTTGTTGATGTAACAACTACATATGTATCTATCAATCTTTTATACATTTTGTAAATGTAGTATTTTTTATGTAAAATACTAGTATATAGTTGTTTGATTTGTATTTTAGGTGTGTTTAATTACTTTATTATATAAGATGATCTATAAGTAATCCGTATTTAGTTATGAAAAGTTTTATTTATAAAGCTCTATATCACACTAAATATATGTTAATATAGTTAATTTATATATATTAAATAATCTTGTATATTAGAAAATTTTAATCTAGTTTGAAATTACTTTTTATTTTATAATTGTTTTTTACAACCATATATAGTGCTTTTAATTAATCATTTTAATAGTTATATCCTTTATTTCGTTTCATCAAGTTGTTATTTTTTATTGATTCTTTAATTTGTAGTCGTTGTGATAATAACGTTCTTGATTATAAAACTAATTGACCGTAATTGATATGTAGTTGAGGTCTACCTTAAATTAGAATTACATTAGAATTGTTAAGGTTGGATTAGTTTTATATTTACATATTTTAACTAAAGTATAAATGTGTGGTTTATATATATACTATCTTAGTGAAAATTAAACAGTTAGTTATGAGTCTCGAAGGAGAATCGATACTAGCTATTAAATCGATATGTATAATAGGTAACTTATCTTGTTGTGGCTTTAGGAAGTATAGATTTTATAGTAGTGGTGATTGTCTATCTGCTGTTTTGTTTTCCAAAGAATGAAAAAGGGGCATAAGAATAAATCTTATGCCCCTTGGTAAAATTAAGAGATAAATATTATCTCAATTTTTTGTAGCCATAAACAGCTAAATCACCTAATTCCTCTTCGATACGAAGTAGTTGATTGTATTTTGCCATACGATCAGAGCGGCTCAATGAACCTGTTTTGATTTGTCCAGAGTTGGTAGCTACAGCGATATCAGCAATTGTTGAATCTTCTGTTTCACCAGAACGGTGTGAAGTTACAGAAGTATAACCATGACGGTGAGCCATGTCGATTGCGTTAAGA
>JASLDF010000209.1 GCA_030151635.1 Bacteroides sp.
CCTAAAGCGATGAGTAAGCGACAAAACCACCCACAGAAAAGAAGACCTAATTACCGAAAAGGAAACTCGCCACGAAAATAGTGAGCTGAATGAATAGTGACTAAAGAATAGGTGATTTACTTATTCTTTAGCTCATAATCAGCTTTGAAGCTAACACGATCAATCTTAACCTCAATGATATCAAAAATTAAGCTATTTGGGATAGCTACTTTTGCTTGGTAATAATAATTATTATCATCTACATCTACAAAGTTCATGTCTTCTAGAATCACAGAATTAAAAAAAGTTTCATCTAGAATACCTTTCATATCTTCCTTATAGATATTCTGACCAAACAGTTTCTCCGGACCATTATATACACATACATACACCACATTATCATAGTATACTTGTTCTATGCGTACCCCTTCATCAGAATAAATTGGTTTATAAACCTTTAAAGAAGAAGGGTTAATAAAAGCATAACCTCGAAGACGAAGATCATCATAGAAGATTACAGTATCATTTTGCAATACCTGCTTCACTGTATCCACAGCATTATCTAGAGTATTAGCGTAATTATCAAAGTAGATTGAATCTTCCTCATTATCCGATTTATATAGTTTAACTACGTAGTTAGACAATGAATGAAACCAAAAAGCATATTCTGATTGACGGTCAATCTTATAACCGAACTTCTGTGAGCCGTAAGTATAAAGGCTATCTTCTGATATTTGGAAGTAGATATTGTCATTTGGTTGCTCTATAAAGCGAAGAGAATCTCCTTCTACTTTAAAAAAAGGAGTTTCCGATTCTGCCGAGAACCAAATACCTTGTAACATTTCTACAGCAATATTTCCTTCGCTTGAAGATGCTATTAAAGCATTTCCAGCATTATCCTTTGGATGGGTACTACAAGCCGTAAAAGTGATGGAAAAAACAAAAAATATATTTAGAATGTATTTCATTTTAATTTTGTGTAATCACTATTGTAATAGGTAAAATTGGTAATAAATAATCGATTTTGGAATTATTTTCACATTAACCTATGGAATAACAACAAAAACCTTGATCTGAGAGGTCCGATTTATCATATATGTTTCTACCATCAAAAATAAGAGGAGTATTCATCACTTTCAATATTACTTTCCACGATGGCAAACGGAATTCTTTCCACTCTGTTAGCAAAAATAATGCATCCGCATCAGCTACAGCATCATACATATCTCTACCGTAGGATACTAGATTACCCATTCTCCTTTTACACTCATTTATGGCCGCAGGATCATAAACAATCACCTTACAGCCAGCCTTAAGTAACAAATCGATTAAAATTAAAGAAGGAGCTTCTCTCATATCATCTGTTTCTGGTTTGAAAGATAATCCCCAAATCGCAATATTTTTACCGTCAAGATTGCCTTTAAAATGTTTACGAAGTTTATAAAACAACACACTCTTCTGAACTTCATTCACAGCATCAACCGCTTCTAAAACCCTCATTCTATATCCATTACTTTTACCCGTTTGTATCAATGCTTTGATATCCTTAGGAAAACAGGAGCCACCATAGCCAATGCCAGGGTATAGAAATTTCCTACCAATACGAGTGTCCGATCCAATTCCATTGCGTACCATGTTCACATCAGCACCAACCAGTTCGCATAAGTTAGCTATATCATTCATGAAACTAATACGAGTAGCCAACATCGAATTCGCAGCATATTTCGTCATTTCTGCTGAAGGAATATCCATGAATAAAACTCTAAAATCTTTCAATAAAAAAGGTTTGTAAAGCTTTGTCATTAATTTCTTTGCTCTCTCCGAATCTACTCCAACTACAACGCGGTCCGGACTCATAAAATCCGATATTGCATTCCCTTCTTTTAAGAATTCTGGGTTAGAAGCAACATCAAAGTCGATATGCTCTCCTCTTTTATTTAGTTCATTCAAAATACAACCTTTAACCTTCATTGATGTCCCCACGGGAACCGTACTTTTAGTTACTACCAAAAGATAATCAGACATGTGTTGTCCTATCGTTCGAGCCACATCTAGTACATAAGATAAATCAGCACTCCCATCTTCATCAGGAGGAGTACCAACTGCATTAAAAACAACTTCAACATCTTTCAAGCAATCAGCCAATGAGGTTGTAAAATGCAATCGATTTGCTTCTACATTTCGAAGTACCAATTCCTCTAGCCCATTCTCATATATAGGTATAATCCCCTTGTTTAGTGCGTCAATTTTACTTTGATCAATATCAACACAAGTTACATCAACCCCAATTTCAGCAAAACAAGTCCCAGTAACTAATCCTACATATCCGGTTCCAACAATAGCTATTTTCATAAAAGTATCTTTGAAGTTTGCTTGAAAACCCTGTTCAAGCCATAAAATATTCAATTTGATCCATCCAGCAGCTGCCAAATTTGAAAACAAAAGTAATAAATATTAGTCTAATCTCGCTGATTTTAATCACAATCAATTTTGCTGGTTACCCAAAATTAGATAACTAGCAATGAGCCACTACCCTACAACTAAATGTAGCTATTTAATACAACTAGAGCGATCTAAATATGGGTAAAATATATCTCAATTAATTGGTGTTAAATTCAATAAAAACTGTATTTTTGCATTATGAGTGAATTGAACAGACACATTAAAAAATTGCTTTCTGAGAATGATATAGCCATCATTCCACATTTTGGAGGTTTTCTAGCACACTATATTCCAGCTGTTAGAGATTCTAAAAACAATCTATTTATACCCCCAAAAAGAACCATCGGTTTCAACCAACAATTGAAACTGAATGATGGGCTGTTGATTCAATCATATATGAACGAACTTAATATTTCTTTTCAAGAGGCTAACAACTTGATGAAGGCTGATGTTAATACACTAAAAAAACAATTGGACGAAAATGGCTCTATCTTAATTGACGGCATTGGTACTATTTTCTGTAACACAAATGAAAAATACTCATTTAAAGAATTAGAAGATACTTTTGATTGTCCTCTATTCTTTGGTATGAGCTCTTTCCAAATGTTGGAAGTTGAAGAATTAATCAACAATCAAAGTCAGCCGCAACAAATTCCATCTAGAGTTGATCAAGTAAGCCGTGGACATCGAATTAACGACTTCCTTGGTGGCGTAGCTGTATTGTGCGTAATTATAGCATCTTTCTTTCTGTTTTCTCCTTCTGTTGAAAGTACGACTAAAGTTACTGAAGAGAACTTAGCGAAGGTCTTACCTCTTAAAGTTTGGACGCTATCTGTTGCTCCCAATACGGAAGTCGATAATAAAGTCAAAATTACACCTACTGAAAATATCGACATCACTTCTAATCTTGATGAAACTATCATTGACGATTCAGCAATTGTTACTACTACTAAAAGTGAAATAACAAATGCAGTCGAAGAAGATGCAATCAAAGTTGCTCCTATTGAATCTTTAGACTTCCACATTATCGTGGCAAGTTTAATTCCTCTAAAAAAAGCAGAACTTCTTATTGGTGAACTTAAAGAACATGGTTTTGAGTCAGCTCAAATATTAAATAAAAAAGGCAAACGAAGAGTGAGCCTAGGTTCATATGGAACTAGAGCAGATGCACAAAAAATACTAAATACTCCTAGCGTACAAACACACTACCCTAGCGCTTGGATTTTAAATAAAAAATAAAGAATGAAACGAGTACGTTGCCCTAAATGTGACAATTACGTATATTTTGACGAAACAAAATATAAAACAGGTCAATCGCTTGTTTTTGAATGCCAGGATTGTTGTAAGCAATTCAGAATTAAATTAGGTAAAAGTAATATTCAGTCAACACACAAAGACGATACCCTAACGGAAGAGAATATTGAAGCTCCATTTGGTTACATCATTGTCATTGAAAATGTGTTTGGTTTTAAACAACTTATTCCTTTAATTGAAGGTGAGAATGTAGTTGGTCGTCGTTCTAAAGGAACAAATATCAATACTCCTATTGAGAGTGGAGATATGAGCATGGATCGAACACATTGTACAATAGAAGTAAAAAGAGAAGACAGTGGAGAACTTCACTTTACAATTGCAGACAACGACAGTATGACTGGTACATTCATCAGAAACGATGAGTTACAACCCAAAGAAAAAAGAATTATTGAACCTGAAGAGATTGTAAGCATTGGCGCTACAACTTTTATCCTTCAAGTCAAGAAATAATTTCAGAAAGTCAAATCGAACACATGCTATCATTATGTTGCGTTGGAATAAGTTTATCCCAATTATAATCTAGTACATTTGTGTTTCGGAAATCAACAAACTTAATAAAGATTACAAAATGATGCATAACTGGTTTGAATGTAAAGTACGCTATGAGAAAATGATGGAAAATGGCGTAGGCAAAAAAGTTACAGAACCTTATTTATTCGACGCATTGAGCTTTACAGAAGCTGAAGCTAGAATTATTGAAGAAATTAGTCCTTTTATCTCTGGCGAATTTACAGTTTCAGATATTAAACGTGCAAACTACAGTGAATTGTTCTTTGCTGAAGAAGATTCTGCTGATAGATGGTTTAAATGTAAAGTTACTTTTATCACC
>JASLDF010000215.1 GCA_030151635.1 Bacteroides sp.
GACGAAGAGATGCGTCATCTTAACAAAGAAAAAAATAGGTTCTTGTTATCGGATACTAACTCTTTACTTCAAAGTATTATTAAAGAGGGAGATTCATCTTTTATATTCGAAAAGATTGGTTCTAACATTCGAAACATCATGATTGATGAGTTCCAAGATACAAGCCGTTTACAATGGCAAAACTTCAAACTGCTATTGGTTGAAGGCTTATCTCAGGGTGCAGACAGTTTAATTGTGGGTGATGTTAAACAATCGATTTATCGCTGGAGAAGTGGCGATTGGTCTATCCTCAACAATCTTGGCCAAAATAGTCATTTTGAATTCTTTCCAATTATCAAAAAAACACTTGACACGAATAGAAGAAGTCAAGCTAACATCATTATATTCAACAATATTCTCTTTCGAATTATACTTGCAGATTTAAATATGAGGTACGAAGAAGAGATGAACGAGCCTTGCCACGATTTACTAAGTGCTTATGGAGATGTTGAACAACTATCACCCAAAGAAGAGAAAAAAGGTTATGTTGAGGTTAATCTAGTTGAAGGGGAAAATACGGAAGAGTATCAAGAAAATACGCTAAGTTTACTAGGTGCTCAAGTACAAAACCTTATAGCACATGGTGTTGCCGAAAACGACATTGCCATCCTTGTTCGCAAAAACAAAGCAATTCCACAAATTGCCGACTTCTTTACAAAACAGCATGGCATTACTATCGTATCGGACGAGGCTTTCCGTTTAGACGCCTCATCGGCTATTTTAACTCTTATAAATGCGTTAAGACTTTTATCTGCACCGAATGACCAAATTGTACTGTCTAATTTAGTTCTGACTTATCAGAAGGATATTTTAAGACGTTTGGAGCCAAATGATTATTATCTTCTACAAAAAGATAAAGCCCAGTTTCTACCTTCTGAGTTTACAAGTAAACAAGCTATTTTACGAGAACTTCCTCTGTATGAGTTATTGGAAAAACTCTTTGGTATTTTTGAGTTGGATAAACTTAACGATCAAGATGCTTATCTATTTTCATTCTTTGATAAGGTGATGAATTACTTAGATACCGAATCATCTTTACTGGAAGAGTTCTTACTCTATTGGGATCAAACTATGTGTTCGCAAACCATACCAAGTGGAGAGGTAGATGGTATTCGTATTCTTTCTATCCATAAATCAAAAGGATTAGAGTTTCACACAGTACTGCTTCCATTTACAGACTGGCCACTTGAGGCAGATCGCATCGAACAGTTAATTTGGTGCGAAACCGATGAAGAACCATACAATGACATTGATATTGTTCCAATTACCTATAATAACAAAATGAATGAATCGTGCTACCAGAAAAGCTATTTAGAGGAACGATTACAATTGTGGGTAGATAATTTAAATCTTCTTTATGTTGCATTGACTCGTGCTGGTAGTAATTTAATCATCTATACCAAAGAGAAAGATAAATCGGGTATATCGAGCGTTATTAATGGAGTTATTGGATCTGTAGCGAAACTTCAGGAACTAGAATGGAACGAAGAAGGACCTTTTCGTTTTGGTGAAATCTGTCCTTCTAAAACAATCTTTAAGAAAGAGGTGAGTAATAATGTATTTCTTGCCGAACCTGAGAAAGAGTCGGTCAAGATGAAAACCTTTGCTCACCAATTTGACTTTAAACAGTCTAATAAATCGGCTGATTTTATTGCTGGTGATAATGAAGAGGAATCACCTTACCGTTTTATCAGTAGAGGTAATTTATTACATGAGTTATTCTCAAGTATTAAACATCCTGAAGATATTAAACCAGCAATTAAAAAGCTTAAGTTCGATGGATTAATCAGTACCAAAGAGGAAGAAGAAACCATTGAAGGTTTGACAAATCATGCTTTTGAGAATCCGGAAGTACAAGAATGGTATGAGGATAAGTGGGACTTGTTCAACGAGTGTGCTATTATATATAACGTGGATGGTCGCTTAGAAACAAGACGCCCAGACCGTGTTATGGTTAGTCCTGACAGAGCACGTGCTGTAGTTGTCGATTTTAAATTCGGACAAAAACACAACCGTTACATGGGTCAGGTCAAAGAGTACATGAACCTGCTTAAGCAGATGGGCTATTCTAATATAGAAGGCTACATATGGTATGTTACTCAAAATGAAGTTGAACGCATATAATATCTAAAAAACATGAAAACTTTTCTACAGAGCGTTGCTCACGATATACATTCAAAATTAGGAAACGACTTGTCTAAAGTAGCTGTAGTATTCCCTAATAAACGTGCAAGTCTATTCTTTAATGAAGCTCTGGCTACAGAGTCGGAAGTACCTATTTGGTCTCCTAGCTATCACAGCATTAGCGAATTGATGGAGTCTTTATCCGATTTACAATTGGCCGATGATTTACAGTTAATTACGAAACTCTATTATATCTTTCAAAAACACACCGATAGTAACGAGACTCTAGATGATTTCTACTTTTGGGGAGAATTGTTACTAAGTGATTTTGACGACATTGATAAGAACTTGGTAGATGCCGATAAATTATTTAGTAACCTAAGTGATTTAAAAGGCATTATGGATGATTACGATTTCCTTGAGCCAGAGCAAGAAGAAGCCATACAACGTTTCTTCGAGAATTTCTCTATTGAAAAAAGAACGGCTTTGAAAAACAAGTTTATTTCGCTTTGGGATAAACTAGGTGATATTTACACGGAGTTTAGAGCGACTTTATTTGATGAAAAACTTGCTTACGAAGGGATGTTATACCGCTATAACATTGAGAAACTTAATAAAGAGAACCTCAACTACAACACGTATGTTTTTGTGGGTTTTAATGTATTGAACGAGGTGGAACTATCTCTATTCGAAAAATTAAGAGATTGGAGTAAAGCGAAGTATTATTGGGATTATGATGTATTTTATACCGACAATAAATTTATTCGCCACGAAGCAGGAGAATTCATTAATCGCAATATCATTAAGTTCCCCAATGAGTTAGATAAATCGTTCTTTAACTCTTTAAATAAGCCTAAGAAGATGACCTACATATCTTCGGCTACAGAAACGGCACAAGCTCGTTATTTACCCACATGGATAGAACAAAATTTAGGTGAAAAGGAAAGAGAAACTGCGATTGTACTTTGTAACGAATCTCTTTTACTCCCTACTCTACATTCTATTCCACCCAAGGTTCAGAACCTAAATATTACCATGGGATTTCCATTGGTTCAAACCCCTATCTATAGTTTGATTAAGGCTTTAATGGAACTTCAGTTAGATGGTTTCAATAGAGATAATGGAAATTACAGTTACAAAGAAGTACTTGCCGTGCTTAAACACCCATATACCCGTTTAATTACAGATAAGGCAAGTCTAGTTGAAGAATTTATTATAAATAAAAACAGATTTTACTTAACGCCAAGTCAAATCAATGGCAAGCTAAAAAACACAGACACTGCCGATGATTTCCTATCTTTCCTATTTGAGCCTCAAATTGGAACAAAAGATTTATGTAAATACCTTACTGAAGCTGTTGAACGAGTAACTCCATTATATCGCAAAGATGCAAAGGAGGAAGATGTCTTTGACCAACTATACCGAGAATCTCTATTTAAATGCTACACAGTAATTAACCGATTCTTAGGACTAATTGAATCTGATGAATTACCTATCAAGGATAGAACTTTACAACATCTAATAGAAAAGGTTCTGAGTGGCTCAAATATCCCTTTCCACGGAGAACCTGCTATTGGTATGCAAGTAATGGGAGTGCTAGAAACTCGTAATCTTGACTTTAAAAATCTAGTTCTTCTTTCGGTAAATGAAGGTTTGCTTCCCCAAACGCCTTCCGAGGCTTCTTTTATTCCTTACAACCTAAGAAAGGCTTTTGGCATGACTACCATTGAACATCAAAATGCAGTTTATGCTTACTACTTCTATCGAATGATTCAACGGGCAGAGAATGTAACTTTAATGTATAACACAGCATCGGATGGTTTAAATAAAGGAGAAATCTCTCGATTTATGAACCAACTACTTGTAGAATGGCCTCACCCCATTGAACGCAAGTACATTGAAGCAGGGCAACAACCCGTAACGGAACCTGAAATTGTATTTGACAAAACTCCTGAAATATTTTCAATCCTTAAAAAGAAGTATGATACAAGCCTAGAGCGTAATAAAGATCGAATTTTATCTCCATCTGCATTAAATACATACCTAGATTGTAAATTAAAATTTTACTACAGATACATTGCTAGTTTAAAAGCTGCTGATGATGTAAATGATGAAATTGATGCGGCCCTCTTTGGTACTTTATTTCATGAAGCTGCAGAAACAATATATAATGAGATAGCTAACAATCAAAAAAACAAACTCATCAGTAAAGATGAAATTGAGAGTTATCTTAAATCTCCATATAAAATAGAACAGCATGTAGATAATGCTTTCAAAAAAGAATTTTTCAAATCGGATATAAACGAACGACCTCCATACAATGGTCTACAGTTAATTAATTCTAGAGTGGTAGTATCCTATGTTAAGCAACTGCTTAGACAAGATGCAAGGTATGCTCCTTTTACAATTATTGGAATGGAGAATTTGTGTCGTAAACCATTCCAAATCAATTCTCCAAGTGGTGAGTTTACCATCAATATTGGTGGATATATAGATCGTTTTGACCTTAAAGATGGCATCCTACGAATTGTAGATTATAAAACTGGTGGCAATGCGAAGAAAATAAATGCTATAGAGGAGCTATTTGAAGATTCAAATAAACGAGCTACACATATATTTCAAACCTTCATCTATGCAGATATTATTTCGGACGATATGAAACAGTATAAAGTGGCTCCGTCATTGCTTTACATTCACCGTGCTGCAGATGAAGATTATTCACCTATTATACAAATGGGTAGTCGACCGGCTAAAGATATTGATGATTACACAGAAATAAAAGAGGAGTTCTTCACTCACCTATCTGAATTAATACAGGAAATATTTGAAAAAGATGTTAGTTTTAGTCAAACAGAGAACCGAGATTCTTGCGGTTATTGTGACTTTAAGGCACTATGTAAACGTTAGATTTAAAGGTTATTTCTAGACTTGATAACAAATAATTTTCACAAATGGCAAGGCTTATTCGTCTTGCCATTTGTTTTTTGTATTATTAACTAATAAGGTCTAAAACAATTCCAAGACATAGCCTAGACTATTTAAATCCACGTTTATGGAGATTAATAGGGTAATAATGGTTACAAAAACAATTTATAATAGAGCCTTAAAACGTGCTTTTATTACGCTGATTGTTTGTGGTAAAAGTATAAAGCAGTATATTTGCTCAGATTATCAACTAATGTGCAAATAATGGAAAAAAGTTTTAACGCTTATATAGAAAACAGCATAAAGAACAATTGGGACCTAGATGCCTTAACCGACTACGATGGTGCGACACTACAATATAAAGATGTAGCCCGCAAAATCGAAAAGGTTCATATCATTCTTGAAGAGAGTGGCGTCAAGAAAGGTCAGAAGATTGCAATCTGTGGCAAAAACAGTTCACATTGGGGAGTTACATTCCTAGCAATCTTAACCTATGGTGCCGTTGCTGTACCCATTCTACATGAGTTTAAAGAAGATAATATTCACAATATTGTAAACCATTCTGAAGCAAAACTACTTTTTGTTGGTGACGTAGTGTGGGAAGGTCTAAATGAATCTGCAATGCCAGGTATCCACGGTATTGTTTTAATGAACGACTTTTCACTACTAGTTTCAAGAAGCAGTAAACTAACCAGAGCTCGTGAACACCTTAATGAGCTGTTTGGTAAAAAATACCCTAAAAACTTCAGAGTTGAACACATCAACTATCATAAAGATCAACCAGAAGAATTAGCGATTATAAATTATACATCGGGAACTACAAGTTACTCTAAAGGAGTTATGCTACCTTATAGAAGCTTATGGTCGAATGTAAGATTTGCTTTTGAAGTTATAGACCTTAAGCCTGGAAATAAAACCATCTCAATGTTACCAATGGCCCACATGTATGGTATGGCTTTTGAATTCTTATATGAATTCTCTGCAGGCTGCCAAATTTTCTTCTTAACAAGAATGCCTACTCCGAAAATTATATTTAAAGCTTTTTCTGAAATTAAGCCTAATTTAATTGTTGCAGTACCTCTTATCATTGAGAAAATTATCAAAAAGAGCATCTTCCCTATTTTGGAAAAACCAAGCATGAAATTCTTGATGAAGATTCCATTCATCAATGATAAAATCAAAGCACAAATCCGTTCAAAAATTGTTGATGCCTTCGGTGGAAACTTTATTGAAGTAATTGTGGGAGGAGCTGCATTTAACAAAGAGATTGAAGAATTTTTAAAAGAGATAAACTTCCCTTATACTGTTGGATACGGTATGACAGAGTGTGCTCCAATTATCTGTTACGAATGGTGGGAAGATTTCAAAATGGGTTCTTGCGGTAAAGCAGTACCTAGAATGGAAGTCAAAGTTTTATCTGATGATCCAGAAAATGTTGCTGGCGAAATTATTTGCCGTGGTGATAATGTTATGCTTGGCTATTATAAGAATGATGAAGCTACTGCTGAAGTTATTCGTGATGGCTGGATGCACACTGGAGACTTAGGTACAATTGATGCTGAAGGCAACTTGTACATTAGAGGTAGAAGTAAAAATATGCTTTTAAGTGCCAATGGTCAAAATATTTACCCTGAAGAGATAGAAGATAAATTAAATAACCTACCTTATGTAGCTGAAAGTCTTGTTGTACAACAAAATGACATTTTAGTAGGGTTGGTTTATCCAGACTTTAATGATATGATGGCAAACGGCTATAAAATTGAAGATGCCGATAAAATTATGGAGGACAATAGAGTTCTATTAAACTCGCTTCTTCCTAAATATAGCCAACTAACAAAAATGAAAGTCTACCCTGAAGAGTTCGAAAAAACTCCTAAAAAAAGTATCAAGCGTTTCTTATATCAAGAAGCTAAAGGATAATTTAATGATGACTAAAATTAAATACATAATAACAACAGCAGCTTTCTTATTAGCTGCTGTTGTTGTTTCTGCACAAAATAAAAGTGCAGGAATTAACCTTTCTCTATGGAATGGCGTAGCCACTCAACCATATAACCCACAGCAGAAAACCTACCTAAACTTAGGTATTGCAACCAAGCAATATAATCTATATGGAGTAGGAATTAATCTTCTAGGGACTCTGGTTAAGCAAGATAGTTATGGGCTCCAGTTATCGGGATTATACCATATTGCAGGAGAACAACGAGGAGTGTCTTTTGCAGGTTTAGCACAAATGGTGGCTTCCGATGCAAAAGGTATAAATGCTTCGGGACTTTTTAATATTATTGCTGAATCTCATTCAGGAGTATTAGCTGCAGGGCTATTTAACATCGTAGGTAACGACATGAGTGGAATTAATCTATCGGGGTTGCTCAACATTAATGGTGATGATGTTAAAGGTGTATCTATAGCTGGACTATCAACCATTGCAGGGGAAGACAATAATGGAGTTACAATAAGTGGGTTATTTAATATTACGGGAAACAAACAAAGAGGTATAGCATTATCAGGACTCTTCAACCTTTCGGATGAAATGGTTGGCTTATCTGCAACTAGTTTATTTAACATAACCAATCAGGCTAGTGGTCTTCAACTCTCATTATTCAACATAGCTAGTCGAATTAAAGGAGCACAAATAGGATTAATCAACATCAATGGTGATGAGAAATACGGCTATCAGTTAGGACTTATCAATTTAAGCCCAAGCACGAAAATACAAGCTATGGCATATGGTGGCAATCTAAGCAAGATGAGTTTGGCTGTTCGATTTAAAAACAAAAACTACTACAACATAGTCGGTATTTCATCTCCTAGCTATTTAAGCTTTAGTGATAAATTCTCTGGGGCTATCCTGTACCGTACAGGTGGATATCTAAACCTAAGTAAACACTTTGATATTAGTGCCGATTTAGGATATCAGCACATCAATAGCTTTAAGAATAGACTTGATGAAACTACACCTCATAGAATGTACGCACTTGAAGGAAGAGTTAACTTAGAATATAATATATCTAATAAATTAGGCATGCTTGCAACTGCAGGATATGGTACAAGTAAGAAGTATGGAGAAAGCCATAGCTTCAGAAAAGGATGGCTAGTAGAAGGAGGACTATTTTACACATTGAATAGAGTGAAATAGGATAACATCTATCAAACTATAAACAAAAGGGTGCAACACATAACTGTGTTGCACCCTTCTTTATTCTTGGATTATTGCTTATTAGTCAAGCGCTTGTTTTTTTGTTTGATTAAACCTAATCTATAGGCAGTCAATAATTTTTCCAAATCGGCAATCTGAATTTTCAATTCTTTACCTTGATCAGTATCTTTCACACGGATACGGCGAGCATTTGTTTCTACAATAAATGAAGTCGATTTAATATCAATTCCCTCTTCAAAAGCTTTCTGTCTAGATTCAAATGGCTCATGTTGCACTAACTGAAGTCCTCTAGAGTTAAATATTAATGTATAACCAGCAATACCTGTTTCGGGTTGATATGCTTTCGAGAATCCGCCATCTATCACAAGAAGCTTACCTCCTGCTTTTGCTGGATCTTCACCTTTTTTAGTTTTAACCGGCACGTGACCATTAATAATGTGACCATGATCTGGATCCAAACCAAACTCTTTAAGAATGTAGTTACAAATTTCAAGATTATCACGTAGCGCATAATAGTGGCCTTTGTTTTCTTTGTGCACCTCTTTTTCAGCAACAAAATAGCGCTCTAATGTAGCCATTTTGTCCTTATCGAAAGTCGGTGCATCTTTACCACACCATAAATACCACATGTAATCCTTCGCAAATTCTTTTTCACGACCTGCATCAGCAAAGTAAGCAGTTCGTACAAGTTCATCTATTTTGTCTAGTAACTGTTTACCTGTATACTGATTCTTTCCAATCGTAACTTTCTTAAATGCTCCATTTTCTGTCAATGGAATTGACGCATGATACAACAGATTTCCATTGGCCACTTTGTACATACTGCCATTTGCATACATACAACGCATATGCCTATGTAATTTCTCACTATTCTTGAATGAGCGTTGAAGTTTCATCATCAACTCTTTTTCATCTTTAGTAAGTGCATAAGGATTCTTGGGATCGATCGTAGGGAAGTTAGTATCTAACAACTTATAATCTTTCCCCATCACATTCAAAACACCCTTTTCGAGATCTAACTTATGTAGTAAGTTACGATCGTCCATCTCATATTCAGGGTGGCGTTTAATAATTTCCGCCTCCAATTTAAATTGAATCATAGAAATCGCCTTATGCATTTGAGAGATACGACGAACTGTTTTATTATCGTAATCTTCATCTGCAAACTTAATTTTTGGAGCAAATACGGTACATGGATCATTTCCATACATATCCATTGCAAAAGTTGCAAGTGGCAGTAGGTTAATACTGTAGCCTGACTCTAAGGTTGATAAGTTAGCATAACGCATAGATACACGAATAACGTTAGCAATACATGCTAGGTTACCACAAGCAGCACCCATCCATATAATATCATGGTTACCCCATTGAATATCGAATTTATGGTAATTACATAGGGTGTCCATAATAATATGTGCACCAGGGCCACGATCATAGATATCACCCACAATATGTAGCGAGTCAATAACTAGGCGTTGAATCAAATTGGACAATGCAATAATAAATGCATCAGCTTGGCCTGTAGATATAATTGAAGAGAAAATACCATTAACATATTCAGACTTATTATGGTTAGGCTCAGATGTATTTTCATGAAGAAGCTCTTGTATAATATAAGAGAACTCGTCTGGAAGTGCTTTACGTACTTTCGAACGAGTGTATTTTGAAGATACCATATGACAAACCGTAATCAATTGGTTCATCGTGGTTAAGTACCAATCATCTAAGTCTTCCTCTGAAGCTTTAGTAATTTCTAATTTTTCTTCCGGATAGTAAATTAAAGTACATAAATCCTTCTTTTCAGTTTCGCGAAGGTTATTTCCGAATAACTCGTTTACCTTACGTTTAACAGCACCCGAAGCATTTTTCAATACATGTTGGAAAGCCTCATACTCTCCATGTACATCAGTCATAAAATGCTCAGTTCCTTTTGGAAGGTTCAGAATGGCTTGAAGGTTAATAATTTCAGTGCTCGCTTCTGCAATTGTAGAAAAACTTCTCGACAAAAGCTGTAAATAGCGAAAATCCTTTTTAATGGTTTCAGCAGTGTGTAAAGTCATAATATTATAAGGTTAATAATGGTTTGAAAATTAATTTTTGGTTCATAATAGTAACATTAATAAAACTTGGGCGATAATAACTCTTAAGAACATCCCTAATGGATAAACTGTAGCATAAGCAACAGAAGAGTGATCGCCTTCAATAGTATCTGTAACATAATTCAAGGCCATAGGGTTTGCCATACTGCCGCATAACATACCACAAAGTGCCCCAAAATCGATTTTCATAGTTTTCATAGCTACTACGCCCACTAGCAATATAGGAATAATTGTTAATAGAAAGCCTATTCCAACCCATAAAACTCCCTCTGCTTTGAAAATTGTTTCAAAGAAATGTGCTCCAGATGCCAATCCTAAACAAGCTAAATACATTGTCAAACCTAATCCACGTAACATCAAGTTTGCACTTGGAGTTGTGTATGTAACCATATGAAACTTAGGTCCAAAACGACCAATAAGAATTCCAACTACAATGGGACCTCCAGCCAAACCTAGCTTCACAGGTACCTCAATACCAGGCAAAGCAATCGGAATGGCACCTAATGCCAGACCTAGAACAATGCCCACAAAGACAGCAACTAGGTTAGGTTCATTTAATTGTTTAATTGTATTTCCTAAAACTTTAGCAACATTAGAAATAGAAGAAGCTTCACCTACAATTGTTACACGGTCTCCCAACTGCAACGTCAAGTCTGGCGTAGCTAACAATCGAACTCCCGAACGATGCACACGACTAATATTCACACCATAATTATTACGTAACCTTAACGTATCTAACCTTTTACCATTAATTTCATGACGTGTAATCACAATATCTTTTGATGTTAACTGGCTGTCAATTGCATTCCAGTCAATATCATCTTTATTCCAATCTCCTTTTTCATGTGTTCCAAATAGAACAGTTAGCTTATCTACATCTTCCTCACGACAAACTATTAATAGTCTATCATCCGATTTCAAGACCTTTTCTGAAGTAGGAATAGTAACTACACCTTCTCTCCAAAGTCTAGAAATTACAAATTTAACACGTGTAACTTTCGCTAATTCATTTATTCTGATATTAAATACAGCTGGGTTATGTATTTGGAAAGCACCAATATAAGTATGATCCGTACTTCCTTTATCTGTAGAAACTGTAGAGGATTTTATACGCTTTGAAAAAACTTTACGTAGAATAATTACTCCAAATATAACTCCTACAACACCCAAAGGATAGGTTACAGCACATCCCAAAGCCGCACCAGTAGAGTCCACATTCATTTGTTTCAATGTAGTCTGAGCTGCACCAAGTGCAGGAGTATTCGTTGTTGCCCCACATAAGATACCAATCATGTCCGATAATTGTACCCCAGATACAAACGACATTAATACGGCCAGCAATGTACCCACTAAAATAACAGCTATTGATAAAAAGTTGAATTTCATTCCCCCTTCACTAAAGGAGCTGAAAAATCCCGGACCTACCTGCAAACCTAATGCATAGACAAACACAATAAGCCCAAAGTTTTCGGCATAATTCAGCATTTGTTCATCTATAGTTACCTCAAAGTGCCCCAATAAAATCCCAGTAAAGAATACAAAAGTAATTCCAAGTGAGATTCCAAAAAAGCGTATTTTACCTAAAGTTAACCCTATTGCAGATATTAAAGAGAGCACTACAACTGCCTGAAGAGCAGAGTGCTCAATGAATATACTATTTAACCATTCCATCGAAACAAAAATACGTTTACTAAATTTTGACACAAAGATAGTAAGTTATACTCATACTATATAGAAAATATATCTTTATAATAGTGTTAGTAAATTTCAATAAT
>JASLDF010000235.1 GCA_030151635.1 Bacteroides sp.
TACTGCCGATAGCAACAAGTAGTTTACACAAAGGTCGTTCGTATAGAAAATTGCAATTACTAGAATACCACCTATGTCATCAACTACAGCAAATGCAGTTAAGAATATTTTCAAGCTGATAGGCACACGTTTTCCAAAAAGGCTTAATACCCCTAGAGAAAATGCGATATCAGTGGCCATAGGAATTGCTAAACCTCTTGAAGCTGGATCAGTATGTGCAAAAGCAAAATAAAGACCTACAGGAATAATCATTCCTCCAAAAGCTGCAATCACTGGGAGCATGGCTTTTCTCAAAGAAGAAAGCTCACCAACCATGATTTCACGTTTAATTTCAAGTCCTACTGAAAAGAAGAACAACGCCATCAATGCATCATTAATGAATTGCATTAAAGTCATTGGCTGTCCGGCATGACTAAACAAATTGAAACGACCAATACTCATATTTACTGGATGGTTCCAAAAATCCTGATAATAATTAGCTAACGGTGAATTGGCAATAATCATAGCGAAAACAGCTACAATCATAAGTAACATACCTCCGTTAATACGGTGTTTTAGTGTACTCAGAAGTGAATAAGAGTACTTTTTAATGTTTGATTCTTCCATTTTAGTAGAAAATGTAATTTGTGTTTATTTAGTATTAAATTTAAGATTCAATATTAATCAAGCTTAAGTACTGCCATAAATGCCTTTTGTGGCACCTCAACATTACCAATTTGCTTCATACGTTTCTTACCTTTCTTTTGTTTCTCCAAAAGCTTACGTTTACGGCTAATATCACCACCATAACACTTCGCAGTTACGTCTTTACGAACAGCTTTAATGGTTTCTCGAGATATAATTTTAGCTCCGATAGCCGCTTGAATTGCAATATCAAATTGTTGTCTAGGAATCAACTCTTTCAATTTCTCACACATACGACGGCCCATATTTTGAGCATTATCAAAGTGTGTTAGCGTAGAAAGTGCATCAACAGATTCGCCATTCAACAGAATATCCAACTTCACCAATTTAGAAGGGCGGAATTCATCTTGATGATAATCAAAAGAGGCATAACCTTTAGATATACTCTTTAATTTATCATAGAAATCAATAACGATTTCGCCTAGTGGCATGTTAAATTGAATTTCAACACGGTTACCAGTCATGTAACTCTGTTTTACTAGCTCCGCACGTTTACCCAAACAAAGAGTCATAATAGCTCCAATATACGCTACATCCGTAATTACAGTAGCCGCAATATAAGGCTCTTCAATACGATCAATCATTGTAACGTCTGGCATTCCTCCTGGATTGTGGATTTCAGCCTTTCCGCCTTGCTTATCATATATGTAATATGATACGTTAGGAACAGTAGTAATCACATCCATATCAAATTCTCGATCTAGACGCTCTTGAATAATTTCCATGTGTAGAAGTCCCAAGAAACCACAGCGAAAACCAAAACCAAGTGCCAAAGAAGATTCTGGCTGGAAGGTTAATGAAGCATCGTTCAATTGAAGCTTCTCAAGTGATGCTCTCAAGTCTTCGAAATCGGCAGAATCAATAGGATAAACACCAGCAAAAACCATTGGTTTTACTTCTTCAAAACCAGATATAGCTTTTGCACAAGGTCTATCAATGTGAGTAATGGTATCCCCTACTTTAACCTCTTTCGATGTTTTAATTCCGGAGATAATATATCCAACGTCACCAACTTTCAATTCTTTACGAGGAGACATGTCTAGTTTCAATACCCCAATCTCATCTGCTTCATACTCTTTACCGGTATTAAAGAATTTCACTTTATCACCTTTACGGATAATACCGTTAGTAATCTTAAAATATGCAATTACACCACGGAATGAGTTAAAAACCGAGTCAAATATTAAGGCTTGTAATGGAGCATTCTCTTCACCAACAGGATGAGGAATACGATTTATAATGGCTTCAATGATATCAGGGATACCCATACCAGTCTTACCAGATGCACGAATTATATCAGCTCTTTCACAGCCAATCAAATCTATAATTTCATCTTCAACTTCATCGGGCATGGCACTGTCCATGTCGCATTTGTTAACAATTGGTATGATTTCTAGATCATGATCAATTGCCATATATAAATTCGAAATAGTCTGAGCTTGTACACCTTGAGTAGCATCTACAATTAATAGTGCCGCTTCACAAGCCGCGATAGAACGTGAAACTTCATAAGAGAAGTCAACGTGTCCCGGAGTGTCAATTAGATTAAGAATATATTTTTCTCCATTATACTCATGTTCCATCTGGATTGCATGACTCTTGATAGTAATGCCTCTTTCTTTTTCAAGGTCCATATTATCAAGCATTTGGCCGCCTGTAACTTGAATGGTTTTAGTATATTCTAATAAACGGTCTGCTAACGTAGATTTACCGTGGTCGATATGAGCTATAATACAAAAATTTCGTATATTCTTCATGTAGGATAATATATTGTTTTAATGGTGCAAAGATACGATAAAGAGGTACATTAAAAAATTGCATTTAGATAATAAATGTTGATTTTAATCGCCTAAATTGAGATAATTTGCCCCTAGTTCTTTTCAAATAAATAATCAGCCCAAATTTGTGCTGCCGATTCAACCATTTTTGCACATGGTCTTTTCTTATAATATTCTTGTGTTCTTTCAGCTGCCTGGGGTTCACGAATTACTTTGTCTTTAATTCCCAACAATTCAGCACAACATATAGAGCCATTAATTTCTTCAAACTTTTTTGCCAGATCTTGCACTAGCGCATAATTTGCCGACTTACCTGCACGGTCTGTAGCCTCTGTAGCACCAGTTTCTAACCCTGCGACTAAAAATAATCCGCAAGCTGCACCACAAGTTTCACGCATACGCCCTATTCCACCACCAAATGATGACGACATTTTTAAAGCTTGTTCACGACTAAACCCATACAAATCGGCAAAAGCCGCAACTACAGCTTGAGAACAATTATAGCCACTTCCAAAAAGTTCAACTGCAAGAACAACTCGCTTGTCTAAAGATTCTCTAGTATATTTCATTAAAATTCTCTTTTCTTGAGTTTAAAATTATAATAAATTCTGAAAAACTAGTGCATGTTTTTTTAACTATTTTCAACATATCCGTTATAAAACACATAATTTCAAGATAAATAGCTATTCATTTCTCTAATTATACACTAGAATATTATTTAATAGCCTAATTCATGGATAGCCTTACAGAGCTGATCAGGACATGAAGTGGTTCGTTTACCACAAGTTATACCTTCTAGCTTTGCACAGACTTCCGATAAGGGCAATCCCTTTACCAAACTACTTATACCTTTTAAATTACCATTACAACCACCTGTATAAACAACATCGATTAAAGTATCTCCCTCAATTTCAAGGTCTATTTGAGAACTACAAGTACCCATTGTCTTGTAAGTAAATTTCATATTTTATAATCCTATTTTAAATTGTACGTGTTTAAATCCGAGCAAAGATAGTCAATTTTAAGAATAGTACAGATTAGACGTTTTCAATCTTGGAAACATTCTGCTATCTACCTATAAATCAATTCAGGATTTTATAATCAATATTCATTTTGCAATATAAAAAGACCATTTTAATATCAACTCGTTAGATAATTACCCTTAATTTGTTAAAAGGTCAAAACAATTCATCGATATTCTAAAAATATTTACTATTTTAATACTCGAAATCAAGATTACAGATTCCAAAGCAAATTTCAAGAGATTATGGCAAATGCATTATTAATTATTGGTGGTATCCTGATGATTATTGTACTCGGGTTACATACAGTTATTGTAAGTGGTGACCGTTTAAGATGGCCTAGCTACACTTCACAACCAGTTCTTATGATTTTACCATGGGTGTGTGGATTAATATTACCTATCTTACCATGGGTAAAATTAACAAAGTTAAATTGGGGACTCTTACTAATACTCAATTTTGTTGTTGTGTTTTTCCTGGCTCATGTATTTGCATATGTTTTCTCTTCATTCTTTGTTAAGATGAAAAGGTACGGACCCAAAATACTAATTGCTAGCATACTAGGGGTAATCTGTATTGCAATAGGTTTCATTCTAAAGTAATTAAGAATAAGCTTCACAGCTTCGAAAATATATAAATATCGATTTGATAATTTCAAGTCGATATTTTTTTTACTCAATATTTCTAATCCTAAAAGCTGTTGTTTTGGTATAAAATAAAACACACTATTAACATAAATAGAAACAAATTTAATTAAAGTAATGCTAAAAACAGTCCCAACACAATCAATTGCAATTAAACTAGTTACGCATATTATTTTGGCGAATCAACTTGACTATTGACATTAAATACACCGCCATAATCTTCTATTGACTTATTCTTAATATCATACCAAGATGCCATTGTAAAAAATAGTTTTCCAATATCATTTGCTACTAGAATAGAGGCTTTTTCCAAACACCAACTTTACTCCTCTATGAAACTTTTCTTTGAAATAATACATCGGTATCACTTGCTATAACCATATACTCAGCATTCATCTAGTTGCTACGTAGATGTCCACTTATTTTTTTTAGCAACCCCAAATAAAATTTAAAACGAATAGATTGAATAGGAAAATTCACATATCAAAGTGTGGTCTAATCCATCAAGATAATTCATCTTCAAAGACAACTTAAACAATTAGAACCTGTAATTATCATAATAATAAATAAAAAAGGAGGTTGAACTAAATTCAAACTCCTCATCTATATATTTTAATCCTTTATACCTATAAAAACATCAACCTCTGGCGAATCCTTATCGGCAGACCGAACGCCATAAAGCTCATAATCATATTTATAGGATCGATTTAAAATTGCATCATTTTCCCAAATCTCATTCCATACATTAACTATAGACATAGGCATTTTCCCTCTGGCCAAGTAATGTCTACTTTTCTGAGGAGGCAATTTTCGCCCAATAAAATCGGCAGGTATATTTTCTAG
The DNA here is from genome assembly GCA_030151635.1 of Bacteroides sp. Taxonomy (GTDB): domain Bacteria; phylum Bacteroidota; class Bacteroidia; order Bacteroidales; family Bacteroidaceae; genus Bacteroides_E. The sequence goes on from JASLDF010000235.1 coordinate 4,972, forward strand.
CACCTTCACTTTACAGCCAATAATACAAGTATAATCACCTTTAAAATCGGAATCATAATCCGTATAAATCACATAAATATCTTGATTCAATTTGTGTGGAATTTTACTCATCACGTTTTCTAAATAAAAACGCTCCCATAGTTCAGTAATATCTTGGGCTGCTTTCTTGTTTTTATTATTCGTACGTATCGAGACACCTATTATTTTTAGTTCTTCATCCATATTATTACGTATGATTACAGTTTTCTATTGATTAGAATGAATAACAATTAAAGAATACATAAGGTTTAGGCTCTCCATAGTTTAACAGGTGGAAGAGCTACCAATAAAAGGATAGGAATATGATTGATTATCGATAGCTCTAGAAACTCCACCCTAAAATCCGCCAAATGTAGAGATACACATAAACATAAAACTAATTTAAATACAAATACGATTTGGCAGAATAGAAAATTAAAAAAACGATTTTTAACTCTATTTCAAGTATAATAAATAAGAATGATTAAAACCAATGATACGATGTCTTTAACTTATAGAATAGCGTTTAAATGAGCTAGTTATGCTATATAACATAAAGGTGCAACGAAAGCTCTATTCATCTGTTTATTAAAGAAGAGTTATCAATTCTCAAAAAAATGTGAATATTGAGACTAATGACTACATTTTTCATATATTTAGATATAAATTTCAATAATTGGGATTTAGTTCTTACATAAACCTTTAAAGCAGAAATAAAATGAGAGAAACAGATGTCATCCTATCCGACATAGAAAAGCTGGTTCGTTCTAAAGGGTATATCTATTCTTTATGCATGTTAATTTTGGAAGATTTTCATTATGACTTGGAACATCTTCATGAAGTTGATTATGACAAACGTTTAGGTACTCAAGAAATAGCCCTACTTGTGGGCTTTCTTCTGCACCAACCCATTGATTTTTCACACCCTAACCACCCAACAGATCTTCTACACTTAAAAGATACTAGCTTTAAGTTAGTCAAAGAGCTAGAGGGATCTTTACTAAACTTGAATCGAAAAGCCATCATTGATGGTATTACTCCAAAGAAAGAGGGAGAGGAAGATTCACAAGAATCGAAACTAAAACGTTTAAACTTCTTTGTAGAAGACAGTGCGATTGTCGAGCCTATCATCTATTCTGGAAATGGAACCTACCTGTTTCAATACGCATCTCTTCTTGAAGAGAAATATAGAGATGACGCACCGTGGTTAGAGAAAAACGTGGGGTTCAATATGAGTCAAGCGTCTTCATTGGTAGAAGATTTAATTAGCAAGTTACAACGCAAATTTAAACGCTTCTACTCATTTATGATTAGCAACAAGACCAATCACTTTGAGGAGTTTTACAACGAACCAGGTGCTTGGCAAGCCCATTTTTATCCTTACATGGACCTATTTGCAGACCTAGGCGTTACAAAAGACAGTCCTGAAATCAATAGCATGAGCGAAGAGCAATGGGCAGATTTCTACCACAACTTGATTAATCTATTCATTTTAACTGAAGATGACTTTGGGTCGGCAGATTATGTCAAGAATTTTCTTGATAAATTTACCACTGATCAAGTAGCCGAATACAATAGTCAATTTATGCACCAAGGAGACTTCAATTATTATACTGAACACCCTATATTATTATTAGCACCTGGCAAATACTTCATTCCTTTAAGCCTGATGCTTTATAAAGTGCTGTATGAATTGCCTCATAAATGGATGATGAAAGATCCTGACTATGCAACAACAAGGCTACAGCATTTGTCGACCTACAACAATAAAATTATTTTTAAGCGACTAAGTAAGGTTTACTTTCGTGAGAATATTTATAAGAATGTTACTGTTAAAGATAGTGCTGGTAACGAAGCTATTATTGACATTCTATGTGTCATTAACGACAAAGCCATTTGTGTCCAAACTAAATCGGATAGGCTTTCTGAGCTAAGCCAACAAATAAATAACTATGAATTGATGCTTGAAATTCAAAAAGCAGTTCAGGGTGTTTACGAAGATGGACTTAAGCAGAGAGGCTTACTACTCAGTGACGGAGCTCAAGTATTTACAGAGAATGGTATTCCAATCGCCCTTCAACAGCCTATTAAAGATGTTTTTGTGATGGGCGTAACTACAGGGAATTATCCTACCATTACGCACCAAGCACACACTCTTATAAAAAAGAAACCAGAAGATCCATTCCCAATATACACAACAATCTTTGAGCTTGAAATAATGCTTTTCTATCTGAAAAGCCCATTTAAGTTATTGTACTACCTTCGACAACGTACAAAGCTAACAAACTACTTCATTGCAACTGAAGAGTTGGCATATTTAGGCTATCATCTATGCATTGGCTTGCATACAACACTTGATAAAGATTACGTTTACATTGACGATAAATACGCTCAGTATGTAAACTGCAATTTTTACCCACATAAATATGGTGTTGACTCTTGGATTAAATTAGACAAAGACCCCATTGAAAATCGATGGAGTAATGCCTACTATGATTATATTCTGAAATTATTTAAACAATCAAATGATCCTGATCGTGTAAATATAATTTTCATGTTGATGGATTTAAGACATAAATCTGTTGACCGATTCACACAAATTATGCGAGATTTAAAAGAGCAATCTAAATTAGATAAGAAGCAAATTAAAAATAGCATATTTTTAACTACAGATGATTTCGGAATCTGCTTTATTGCTCACCCTAAAACAGAAACAGAATTGTTATCAAAGGATTTAAATGAATTTTGTCAAATTGAAAAATATTCAAACCGGGCTGGAAAATGGATTGGTCTAGGAGCATTTGCCAAAAGCGAAAAGCCATTTGATTTATTTTGTTACATTAATAAAGAGTGGGAGTTTGACAAAGAGATGGAAAAAAAAGCAAAAAAGAAACGTTTTTGGTTCACTCTAATTGACAAATACAACAAGTATAAAAATAAAGACAAATAGCAAAGACTATATTAGTCTAATAATATTACAAAAGCCTTTTAATCTAGAAATAGATTAAAAGGCTTTATATATCATATAAACCATTGAGATTAAAAACAACTAAGGAAGTCTTCATTAAAGTAAAGTCCCAATGAAAACTTTAATTAGGATAGCCTAAAAAGCATCAACGTTGTTGAATCATCTCATGAAAGAGTTTTTCCATTTCATATCTCTTTTCCATCTCTTCCTTTTGCTTGCCCGTGTAGTAATATCCTATCAAGAAAATAACAACAAAAACAACACAAATAAATAGGGTTTTCTTTTTAGCATTCATTATTCTCAACGTGTTTCAGCTCGTTCGGAAAATTTAACTCGGCTCACGATGAAACGAGTATGAGTACCTTCAGCAATCACACCTGCATTATCGGTAGCCAAAAGCTTATAGTCAATCTTCTTTCCTTCTACGGCTACTACTTCAGCTAAAACTGTAAAGGGCTTACCTTCAAAAGTGGGTGCTAAGTGCTTTAATTCAACAGAACCACCCACAGTAGTCATTCCTTCTTCTAGCTCGGTAGCAACTGCAAGCATAGCTGCATTCTCTAAATAAGCTACCAGTGCCGGTGTAGCTAAAACTCGCATATCTCCACTACCAATTGCTAAAGCAGTTTTATCAACTTCAACCAAATATGACTTCTCTTTTTTAAGACCTTTTTCTAACATAATTATATAAATTCTATATGTGTATCATGCAGTATAAACTAAAGCTGCGGCACCAATACAACCAGCTTGTTTTCTCATTGAAGCACGTTCTAATTTGGTGTTTTCACTTGATTCTTGTACTACATATTGTTTTATGCAATCTCTAAGTTCTGTGAGCAGAAAATCATCGATATACTCAAATTCGCCACCCAAGACCACTTTCTGAGGACTAAATATATTAATAAATCCAGCAATAGTTCCACTCAAGTAATTAGAAAATGAAGAAAAGGCTTCTTTAGCCTCTTCAACTCCCTGCTCATAGTGTAAAACAAATAGATCAAACGATAAATTATCGGGGATGGGCTTTTTAGAAACTGTTAATTTAGCTTTGTAATTGGCTAATAAAGCAACAACTGATGCCACCTCATTCAATGTACAAACACTTTTTTCATGATCTAAAACTGAGACTGGAATTTGTCCAAAGCCAGCTCCCCTATTTTTATATCCACTAAAAGAATTATTGTTGATATAGAGTGCACCTTCTAAATTATTGCCTAGATAAATATAAACGAAGTCAGAAACACCTTTACACACACCATATAAATGCTCTGCTAACCCTAAGCAACGTGCTTTATTATCAATATAGACAGGTCTATCAACATAGTCTCGAATCAATTCTCCTAACTCTATCTGATCCCACTCAGGTAATAAATCGGGACCTTTAATTACCACTCCAGTCACGGTATCAACTAGCCCAGGAGTAGCAATACCAACACCTGCAATTTCATACCCTTTGTCCTTTGCATAATCCATCAACTCGTCAATAGCTATTTTAATTGAAGAAACAATAACTTGTGCAGACGACACAGGAGCTAGCTCCATATCGGCTTCAACCATTAAATGGCCAGAAGCATCAGAGATTCCATACTTTAAATTATCGTCGCTTAGATCTATCCCTAAAAAATATCTCATGCTATTCAATTTAAATGATCGTTTAATTTCAGTATCGGTCAAGTTACAATTATCCGATACAACCACAAAACAGATGACGCCAAAAAAGAGATATAAAATGTATAAATTTAAACTTAAGTATTCAAATTCACATCTTAGAATACAAAGCAATTAAATTAAAACTTTCTAAAAATAGAATAAGTAACCAATGGGTTCAATCCACTCGGTCGGTAACAATTTTGCTGTGAAGCAGATGATAAGATACAAGAAAAATATAGCAATAACTCGGTCGAACCAATGCTTGTATTTAAAGTAGTATTTCGAAATATTGTGATTACTAAAAATACTATTAAGAAGTGCATAATAGCCAAAACAACACAAACAAAGCCAAACCAACATTAAAGCACAAGAAAATAATGTCCAACTCTTATCAATTTGAGGAGCAAAAATGGTAATGATAAAAACTACCGCATTGGGATTGATACCACTAATAAAAACACCCAACCAAAAAGAGCCACGAGGTGTACCTGCTTTCGAGTTGGGGTTATTTGAACTTTCTATAACAATAGGATTACGAGCTTCGGGACCAAAGCTCGCTTTGGCAAGCCCCCAAAACAGATAGGTAAAATAACAAACGGCCAAAAGTATTACGGCTGTTTCAAGCCAACTATAAGAAGATATAACTTGTGCTAAACCCATAAAGGTATAAAGCAAATGAATTCCAATACCAACAGCTACGCCGAAAGCGTATATTAATCCTAACCTAAAACCTCGAGTCATACTCTGTTTCATCTGCACAATTAGTGCAGGACCGGGGGACGCTATTGCAAAGAAGTTAACCAAAGAAAGGCTTAATACTTTATCCCAAGGGATATTAAACGCAAAGTCAATCATAAATTCAGTATAAGAAGTGTATATATATTAGCTTTAACACAAAGCTAATCTTTTTTCGTACATATGAGCCTATTTTCGACAGAATCTACAACAGACTTTTGCAAGTTATATAAACACAAAAGGAGCCATAATTACAATAACTATAGCTCCTCTATTTAATCTTTAAAAATCAATCAATTTAGTCAGTACTATTTCTTCGAGAACAACCCATAAATGAATAGCAATACGACAGCTCCTAATAAGCTGGTGATTAAATAAGGCCAAGTTTGACCACTGGAAGTAAATGATAGGTTCATTAAGCCTAGAAGCCAGCCACCTAACCAGCCACCTACAATTCCGAGAATCACATTAATGATAATTCCTGAGCCAGAACCTTTCATTATTTTACTAGCTATAAATCCAGCAACTCCACCGATTATTAATGTCCAAATTAAACCCATAATTATTATTTTAAGTTATTTATCTTATAATAGAACGATTAACGAACTATCTAGTTCAACAAATTTATAAAAAATTAGTCAAGAAATGACATTAATAGATTTTAATTCATTGCTGTAACAGCAAGATAAAATGAATCTTTCTAATTAAATGATGTAAAACGACCTACACAAAAGGGTAAATTTTAGAGTCGCACATATAAAACTTTATTTCCTCAATATCAAAAACTACTAAAATCAAGCCAGATTAATATTTCATCTAGTCTTAACAGCACACAAAAGACATTTCAAACACAAAACTCTTTAGAAGGCACTAAATCGGCTATTTTGATAAAATTATATGGCACATATTTACAATACACATTCAACAATCATCGAATAATCAGACCATTAAACAGTCAATAATTAATCCTTAAAAGTTTTTTATGAAGATTTCTATTTCATATATTTGACATAACAAACAGACAGGATTATGAATATTAACTTACAGAAATTCACAGCAACCTTAATTACTATCTTATTGTATATATTAATATTAATAGGTACAATTTACGCAACTGGTGCATTAGAATCTCATGCCATAATTGCATTTCTTTTCCCTTGTTCTTTTTTAACATTTGGACTTTTTGTAACACTAAAATCCATTTGGAGAACACAACAATAATTCAATTGAAAACAGAAATACAATCAATCAGTTTACATTTTATGTTTAAAATCAGCCCTTGGAGCAATTCTTGAGGCTGATTTTTTTATCTTTCAAAATGTTCATAAAATAAAGCATCCCCTATTTGAACTTTATTAATTCAAAATAGAGGATGCAAGAACTACATTTTTTTGATATGGCCATAAAGACCAAGCTAACAACTAACAATCAGATCAATGGTAGTTCAGTATTTATAATAAGTTAGAACCGCCAATAAATTGTAACACTCCCAACATATATATTTCATTCTATTTACAAAACTAAAATAATTATAGATATTATCTCAATAAAACATCTCAAATCTATGATTTAGAGCAAAATTATACCCAAAAGTGTCTACTCGATCTCAATAGGTATACTCTACTAGAACGGAACAGAGTCATCATTTGCAACAAAAGGAACATTAGCAAATGAATCTGCAGGGTGTGGAGCATTAACTTCATCTGGCTTATTCATTCTAGACCCTAACATTGTTGTAGCATCTGGCGAAGGAATAATCATATCATCATCTGGATTCTGGAATTTTGCATACTCTCCTTTAAATCGTAACAACACATCATCTGTAGCACCATTACGGTGTTTAGCAACGATAATTTCAGCCATCCCTTTAAGGTCATTCCCTTTCTCATCTTGGTAGATCTTATAGTATTCAGGACGGTGAATGAAACAAACCATATCGGCATCTTGCTCAATGGCTCCCGACTCACGAAGGTCACTTAACTGCGGACGTTTACCCTCCAATCCTTCACGACTTTCTACACCACGATTTAACTGCGACAATGCTATAATAGGAATATTTAACTCCTTGGCCAATCCCTTGAGCGATCTAGATATTGTACTCACCTCTTCTTGTCGGCTACCAAATGCCATACCACTTGCATTCATCAATTGAAGGTAGTCAATAATAATGATACGAACCCCGTGTTCTCGAACCAATCGACGTGCTTTCGTACGAAGTTCAAAAACGGACAAAGAAGCAGTATCATCTACATATAGAGGAGCATCAATTAAATTCTTAATTTTATAGTCTAATTGTTGCCACTCGTAGGCAGCCAACTGACCACTCTTAATTTTATCACCCGGAATTTCACAAACATTTACAATAAGACGATTTATCAACTGCACATTACTCATCTCGAGCGAGAATAATGCAACAGGTTGCTTAAAATCTACAGCGATATTTTTAGCCATAGACAATACAAAAGCAGTTTTCCCCATCGCAGGTCGAGCTGCAATAATTACAAGGTCTGAATTTTGCCAACCCGAAGTAATCTTATCCAAGCGAGAGAAACCACTTTCAAGCCCACTCAATCCATCAGTACGAGCAGCAGCCTTTTGAAGATTCTCATAAGCCTCCGCAATAACAGGATTAATTTGAGTATAATCTTTCTTTAAATTTCGCTGAGAAATTTCAAATAATTTACCCTCAGCTTCCTGCATTAAGTCATCAACATCATTGGTGTCGTCAAAAGCTTTTTTCTGTACATTACTAGAGAAAGTTATCAATTCGCGTGCCAAATACTTTTGAGCAATAATACGAGCGTGATATTCAATATGGGCAGATGAAGTTACACGACTACTCAACTGTGTAATATAGAAAGCACCACCAACATCGGCTAAATCTCCACGCTTTTCAAGCTGATCTTTTACCGTTAAAATATCAACAGGCTTTTGATTCATCGCTAAGTCCGTAATTGCACCATAAATTAACTGGTGACGTTTATCATAGAATGACTCTGCACGTAAAATTTCACTTACCAACGAATAAGCATCACGCTCAATCATAAGTGCCCCTAATACCGCCTCTTCTAATTCCAATGCCTGAGGTTGAACACGTCCAAAATCTGCCATTGGTTGGGCGTTATCGTTATATGTGTTTTTACGTCTATAATTCTTTGAGTCTGCCATAATTAACTTGATGAAACTAAACTTATAATGCTAAAAAATCCCCAACTCTAAAATTTGAATTTGAGCAAGGGAATGCAAAGATAGATTCTAATCTAGCAATTATCAACCGAAAGAGAAAGCTTTTAACCTACATTATTATATATAGAGTAGTAATTTAGAAACAGATAAAATAGGGAGTTTCTAAAATTATGCTGTACTTTTGTAGAACCGAATTTTAAAGAGATAAAGATGATAACTTTTGCAAATGCCAAAATAAATTTAGGATTAAACATCGTAGAAAAGCGTTCTGATGGGTACCATAACCTAGAAACAATCTTCTACCCTATTCCACTTAAAGACGTACTTGAAATAGCCAAACTAGATGAGGATTGTACAACACCCTATACGTTCCAACAAACAGGCTTTACAGTGGAAGGAGATCCTGATAAAAATCTGATTATCCGAGCTTACAAACTATTAAAAGACATCTATAATCTACCTCCTATTAAAATTGCTATTCATAAAAACATTCCTTTCGGAGCAGGAATGGGTGGTGGTTCGGCTGATGCAGCTTTTATGCTTAAACTCTTGAACGAATATTTTAAACTGCAAATTACTGACGTAGAACTCGAATCCTATGCAGCAACATTAGGTGCCGACTGTGCTTTTTTCATAAAGAATCAACCTGTATATGCAGAAGGCATAGGTAATCTTTTCTCCCCAATCGAATTAGATTTGAAAGGCTATCAGCTCTATGTTGTTAAACCAGATATATTCGTATCGACTGCCGAAGCTTTTTCTAACATCACAGCTAAACCCACTAATATTAAGCTCAAAGAGATTATTGAATACCCAATTGAAAAATGGAAAGAACTAATAATTAATGATTTTGAAGAAGGTGTGTTTGCTCAAAAACCGCAACTACAAATTATTAAAGATAATCTTTATACAGCTGGAGCCGTTTATGCATCGATGTCGGGATCGGGATCTTCGATTTACGGACTTTTCAAACCTGGAACATGCAATCTGAAAAGTGACGAACTTAACGGAAAATATTTATTGAATTTATAATACTCCACCAGAATATATAATATAAAAAAAAGAGTGCCCTAGGGTACTCTTTTTTTTAACTAACTAAACTAATCTATCATCACCCGTATTACATGGGTCATGTACATATATGGAAGACTAATTCCATATACATATTAATTAATGCAAGAAGCATACCAAAGATACAATAGGGCATATAGATGACCAATCCATAACCTTCCCCAATTTATCCCCACATATTATTGATGAAATATTCTACACTGTAGATTTTATATACAAAACTATTTTATTGTGGAAGTCATATACGCCACTCAATAATCCCCAATGGAAATAGTAACAAACCGAACTTTGAACAAACCCTTTAAATGTTCAATAATCAATAGTTATGCAAACATTCCGGCTAAAACCTTCCCCATATCTGCCACACAAGTATTTAAATAAAAAAACAATTCAATTTATACATAAAACTTGTATAAATTGAATTGTTTCTCTGGTATATTAAAAAAAATTAAAAACAAAAACATTCAATTCGCCCCCATTGTTTTATGACTCAAAGGATTAGAAATGCCCAATACAGCACACACAAGCCTGATTTGAGCATAAAATAATTAATTCTATTTAACATTATCATTTTAAAGCCAAAGAAGAGATGCCTTAGAAAGAAATAAAGACTCTTATGGGCTTTTTACGTGGCTTTTTCAGATGCCGACATATTATTTCACTTTTACAACAATGCCAATGCATAAAATCAAATAAAACCAAGGGTGTTTGACAATTAAAAAAAAGAATTACCTTTGTTCCGCTTTAAAAAAAACGAGATATTTTAAAACTTATTCAAGTGTAAACTATCGTTTTAAGACACTAAAGCAAGAAGATAGAAGATTAGATAAATTTCACATAGCTACTAAAGCAACCCAATATGAGTAGCTATAACAAAGATAAGAGAGTATATATTTAAGGTTATAAAAATTTACACATTCAAACCTTTACACATTCCGACCTAAGCTTTACTGATTTATATTAATAATTCGGTGTGGTTTTTTCACCCCAAGAATTATTAGTTCTATTTGAAACTATTTAAAATTACAAACTATACAATTATGAACATTAAACAAACATTAGCTGTAGCCTTCTTAAGTATGGCTGCAGTAGCTTGCTCAAGCAGCGAAACAGAATCTACAGTAGATCAGTTGGCTAACGGTCAGGCACTATCTTTTAATTTAAGTCTTCCAACATCAGAAGGAAATGCT
>JASLDF010000030.1 GCA_030151635.1 Bacteroides sp.
CCAGAGCTATTTGAGGATTAACACGTAGCATTTCCTCTAATTCAGAAACACTTCGTTGAGCCATATAAAGAGCTATTTTAGATGCATGCTCTTGATACAATGGCTTTGTTGAAAAAGGGACGTTCTTTACATCCACATTGGTCGTCATATTCTTGGAACAAGAAAGTAGTATTTGCATAATGCTATAAATCACGAAAAATAATCAATAAACTTATTATCTACAATAAACGAAAAAAGGTGGGAAAAGTTATCCTTTTCCCACCTTTTAAATATTTAGTCGAGCCAATTCTTACAACTCATAGTCTTGCCAGCTCTTAATTTGAATATCAGACAAGTCCATTTCACAGAATGCACTAATAAAAGCACTTGCTAATCTTGCATTAGTTATCAATGGAATATTATGATCAATTGCTGCTCTCCTAATTTGATACCCATTTGTTAATTCCCTGCGAGAGTAATTTTTTGGAATATTAATTATTAGATCAAGCTTATGTTCTTGAATCATCTTCAACACATTCATTTCATTATCAGTATCCTCATCAGGCCACAATACAGGTGTTGTTGTAATTCCATTTTCATTTAGGAATTTTGCAGTGCCATCAGTAGCGAAAATATTGTATCCTTTTGCAAAAAGACTCTTGCAAGCATCTAGCAAATCAACCTTAGAATGAACTGCTCCTGAAGAGAACATAACATTCTTTTTCGGAATCTCAAAGCCTGTTGATAACATGGCATTCAATAGAGCTTCAGGTAGATCTGTACCAATACAACCAACCTCGCCTGTTGATGTCATATCCACACCTAAAATAGGATCTGCATTTTGAAGTCTAGAGAATGAGAATTGCGATGCTTTAACACCAATCCAATCGACATCGAATGCCGATTTATCGGGTTTTTGATATGGAGCATCAAGCATAATTCGAGTCGCAGTATCAATAAAGTTACGCTTTAGAACTTTAGAAACAAATGGAAAACTTCTTGAAGCTCTAACATTACACTCAATAACCTTAACCTCATTATTTCTAGCTAAAAATTGAATATTGAATGGACCAGAGATATTTAACTCTTTCGCAATTTTTTTGCAAACCTCTTTAATTCTGCGTACAGTTCCTACATAGATTTTTTGTGCTGGGAATACTAATGTAGCATCGCCAGAGTGAACCCCAGCAAACTCTACGTGTTCAGAGATTGCATATTCTATAATCTCACCATGATCTGCCACTGCATCAAACTCTATTTCCTTAGCTCTTTGCAAAAATTGTGACACAACCACCGGATATTCTTTGGATACATCAGCAGCCATTTTTAAGTAGTTTTCCAATTCTTCATCGTCATGACACACATTCATTGCTGCGCCAGATAGGACGTAGGAAGGGCGAACTAATACAGGATAACCAACGCGACCTACGAAAGACTTCACATCATCAAGACTGGTTAACTCTTGCCAAGCCGGCTGATCGATCTTTAGATGATCTAACATAGCAGAGAACTTATTGCGACTTTCTGCTCTATCAATAGAAATAGGTGATGTTCCTAATACAGGTATTGACTGACGATAAAGCTTCATCGCCATATTATTAGGAATTTGTCCTCCAACAGACACGATAACACCACGAGGCACTTCTAAATCAACAATATCAAGAACACGTTCAAAAGAGAGTTCTTCAAAATACAAACGATCACACTCATCATAATCCGTTGATACAGTTTCAGGATTATAATTAATCATAATAGATTTGTACCCCAATCTTCGCGCTGTCTGAACCGCATTTACCGAACACCAATCAAATTCTACAGAACTACCAATTCGATATGCTCCAGAACCTAATACAACGACAGATTTCTCATTTGGGTAATAATTGACATCACACCCAACTCCATCATAAGTCATATATAGATAGTTTGTCAAATCTGGATGCTCTGATGCAACTGTATTAATCTTACGAACAGCAGGTACAATTCCTAGCTCTTTACGAATTTTCCGTACATATAAGTTCTCTTTTTCCATGTTCCCTGCTGGATTAAGAACAATACGTGCAATTTGGAAATCCGAGAATCCTAAAACTTTAGCTTGGCGCAAAACATCAGCAGGAATCTCTTCTATTGTTTTATAGGTAGCTAGTTTCTGTTTATAATCAACAATGTTTTTCAGTTTACCTAAGAACCAATGATCAATCTTGGTCAATTCGTAGATTTTATCGATGCTATAACCCTGTTCTAAAGCCTCAGCAATAGCAAACACACGCAAATCTGTCGGACAAGATAATTCTTTATCCAAGTCGTCAAAATGAACATTGCGGTTACCCACAAATCCATGCATACCTTGACCAATCATTCGCAAACCTTTTTGAATAATCTCTTCAAATGATTTACCAATGGCCATAATCTCGCCAACAGATTTCATGCTGGAACCTATTTCTCTGGATACACCTGCGAATTTGGTCAAATCCCAACGAGGTATCTTACAGATATAATAATCCAACTTAGGGGCAACATAAGCAGAGTTCGGAGTATTCATTTCCCCTATTTGA
>JASLDF010000050.1 GCA_030151635.1 Bacteroides sp.
AATGAATGTAAATTAAATCGCAAAGTATGAAAGGTAAATTATTGATGTTTATAATGCTTCTTTGCTCATTGCCGACATTTGCCCAAAAGACAAGTGGAGAGTTGAGAGGAAGAATTGTAGATAGTGAACTAAAAGGACCCATTCAGGATGTTCTGGTAGTTTTGCGAGGACATAATTATAGTACGTTGACCAACGAGAAAGGTGAGTTTGTTTTCACTGACTTGGAAGGTGCGACTGATATTCTGTTCTTATCATCTGCCAAAGTGGTGGGTAAAGAACTTCCGGTAAGATTCAATTCTTATGGAGTAACAATTATGGATGATGTAGAAGTTATCCTAGCAGTAAATAACCGTGATCAAACGCTTGTCACTATTCTTGATGGAGATATGCTAAGTGAGGATGATGCTTCTGGTGGTCTGAGCCAAGATGTGAGTCCAATGGTTATCTTGACGAACGATGTGTATTTGAACAATGTGGCATACCAGTTGTCAAATATGCGTTTTAAACCTCGTGGATATACCAATAATTACGATCAAAAATACATCAATGGTGTTAGCTTTAATGACCAAGTAAGAGGAGTCTTTAACTATTCGGGAATTGGTGCACTTAATGATGTAACTCGTAATGGTGACTCGGGTGACTATTTAGCTCCTAACAACTTTAGTTTTGGAGATATTGGTCGTTCTGAAAATATTAATATGCGTTCTGGTAACTATGCACAAGGAAGTAAATTAACGGCTTCTTATACCAATCGTAACTATTACTCAAGAGCTATGTTTTCTTATGCTACTGGTTTAAGAGATGATGGTTGGGCATTTAATATGTCTGTTGGTGGTAGATATGCAGATAGAGGTGCTATTCCAGGTACATTTTATCAAAACCTTGCTTTTGCAATTGGTGCAGAGAAACAATGGGCTGAAGGAAGACACAGTTTATCATTTATTACTTTTGGTTCTCCCGTAAAACGTGGACAACAATCTAGTTCATTCGATGAAGTTTATAAACTAAGAGATAATAATCTTTACAATCCAAACTGGGGATATCAAAATGGTAAAAGACGTAACTCTAAAGTGGTTCGTGCTTGGGATCCAACAGCGGTACTTTCTCATGTATGGAAAATTAATGAAACAATGACATTGACTTCTGGAGTGGGTACTCACTATAATCGTTATGGTGGTACTGCTTTGAACTGGTATAATGCACCAGATCCACGTCCAGACTATTATCGTTATTTGCCGTCGTATTATAGTGATGACGCTACAAAAGATTATTACACGTACCTATGGGAGTCTAATGATACAAAAACGACTCAAGTAGATTGGGATAGAATGTATAATGTCAATGATATGGCACGTCGAAGTGGTGATGGAGCGGCATTGTATATGCTAGAGGAAAGACGAAAAGATCTTTTTGAAACCTCAATCAACTCTACTTTTAAAGCTGATTTAAGCAATAACAGAAAGTTGTTAGCTGGTATTGGTTTGAAAAATTCTCAATCTTATCAATTCACTACTGTGAAAGACCTAATGGGTGCTGAGTATGTATTGGATATTGATAAGTTTGCTGAAAGAGATTTCCCTGGCGATCCAACTACAAGTCAAAATGACTTACGTAAACCTAATCGTAAAGCATATAAAGGTGATCGTTTTGGATACGATTTTAAATTTAATATCAATAGCGCTAACCTATGGGTCCAAAATGTCTATAAATATAGATATGTTGATTTCTACTATGGTGCTAAACTAGGATATACTGAATTCTACCGTAAAGGTTTCATGCAAAACGGTCGTTATGCTGATAATTCGTTTGGTAGAGGAGAAAGACACTCTTTTGTTGATTATGCATTGAAAGGTGGTTTAACCGTGAAGATTGACGGACGTAATTACATTACAGGTAATGTGGCTTACTTAACACAAGCCCCTTTTGTTGATCAAGCTTATGTTTCTCCTAGAATTGCAGATGTAACATCTAATAATCTAAAGAGTGGACGTATTTTAAGTACAGACATTAACTATGTATTTTCTATGCCTAATTTCCAAGGTAGAGTATCTGTGTTCCAAACAAACTTCTATGATATGATGCAAAAGACAAGCTATTACAACGATAGTGAAAAGACTTTTGTAAACCATGTTTTAGATGGAATGAATAAAACTCACCGTGGTGTTGAAGTTGGTATGAATTACAAACTTGATGATAACTGGAGTTTTGATTTAGCAGGTACAATGGCAGAATACTTCTATAGTAATAACCCGAACGGAACAATTAGTTCTGAAAATGGAAAAGTAAAAGACGTAGAAGAAAAAGTGTATTTGAATGATTACTACGTAGGTGGTACTCCTCAAATTGCTGGTACATTCGGAATTAACTATTTCAACAAAATGTGGTTTGTTAACATGAATGTGAATGGATTTGGTAGAAGCTATGTAGACGTTGCTCCAATTAGAAGATTGGCTTCGAACTATCAAGGTATCTCTCCTTCTAGCCCAGAGTATGAAGGTTACAGAACTTTGACTAGTCAAGAACGTTTTGGTACAGCATTTACTGTTGATTTATCAATTGGTAAAGTATTCTACTTGAAGAATAGAAGATCGGTTAACTTTAACTTCTCTTTAAATAATCTTCTTAATCGTGAGAATATCAAAACAGGAGGTTACGAACAAGGTCGTTCAGACAACTCAAATCCAAATAAATTCCCAAATAAATACTACTACATGCAAGGAATTAACTGTTTCCTAAATGCTAGTTACAGATTTTAAAAACCACTTATATTAAAATAGACTAATATGAAAACTATTAATAAAATACTAGGTCTTCTTTTAATTGCAACAATCGCCTTTGTCGGTTGTAAAAGAGATTTTGACGCTCCCCCATTGGATAAACCAGTGTATGATGGTCCTGAAGAAAATATGACAATTAAAGAATTGCGTACAATCTTCAAAGATGTAAAACAAGGTGAGCCTAAATTAATTGATGTTGATTATATTCTTAGAGCTAGAGTAATTAGCTCAGATAAATCGGGTAATATCTTTAAACAAATTTTCGTTCAAGATGAAGATGGTTATGGTATAAACTTCGGTGTTGACCAGAACTCTTTGTTTGCAGATTACTACATTGGACAAGAAGTTTATGTAAATCTTCATGGTCTTTACGTCGTAGAATACGGTAAACAATTGCAAATTGGTATGATTAATACTCAAGCAAACCGTATTCCTTACAAAGTTTTCCAAGAACATGTAACTAAAAACGGTTGGCCAAAAGCTGAAGCTGTTAAACCAGTTGTTAGAGATATCTCTAATTTGGATGACAAAGCTGTGAACACGTTAGTTAAGTTTGAAAATGTTTACTTTGTTGATGGTGGTGTTAAACCTTACGTTGATGGTACTCAAACAAC
>JASLDF010000109.1 GCA_030151635.1 Bacteroides sp.
GTTGTTTAAAGTAAATATAAGTTTAATAATGAATCTAATTCTAATTGAAGAATGAACAAGAATTTTAATCGTAAGAGTATTTTTATGCTACTTTTACTTTTTGCCACGTCATCTTTGAAGATAGATGCAAATGAAACTACTAATACAGTTTCTGTAGCAGAATATCAAAGTGTGCAGGCAAATAACCTTAAAGTTTCAGGTGTAGTAAAAGACTCCAAAGGTGAAGAGCTTATTGGTGTAAGTATTGTTGTAAAAGGTACAAGCCAAGGTACTATCACAGCAGTTGATGGATCTTTTACAATTGACGTACCTAAGGGAACTACCTTAGAGTTTACTTACATTGGATATGCTACAAAATCTATTAAGGTAGATACTGAAAAAAGCCTTAATATTGTACTATCGGAAGACACAGAATTATTAGATGAAGTTGTAGTTACTGCTTTGGGTATCAAGAGATCTGAAAAAGCATTAAGTTACAATGTTCAACAAGTAAATGGTGACAAGTTAACTGCTGTAAAAGACGCTAACTTTGTTAACTCATTAAATGGTAAAATTGCAGGGGTTAACATTCAGAAGAGTTCTTCTGGTGTTGGTGGTAGTACTCGTGTGGTTATGAGAGGTAATAAATCTATCAACGGTGATAACAACGTTCTTTATGTTGTTGATGGTATCCCTATTGGTAACCAAGCTGATAGAAGTGGTACTGGTACTGGTTTTGGCGGTAGCACTACTGGTGAAGGTATATCAAGTTTTAACCCTGATGATATTGAAAGTATCTCTGTACTTACAGGTCCTTCAGCGGCAGCTTTATATGGTGCTTCGGCTGCCAATGGTGTTATTTTGATTAATACTAAAAAAGGTGATGCAGGTAAAGTACGTGTAAACGTAAACTCTTCTTTTGAAGCTGCTAAAGCTTTTATTTTACCCGAATTTCAAACTACATATGGACATGTAGCTGGAGAGTCTAAATCTTGGGGTCAAAAATTAGAAAACACATCTTCTTTTGATGCTAAAGACTTTTTCAATACAGGAAATACTTACAATAACTCTTTCAATATCTCTACTGGTAATGACAAGAATCAAACTTATTTCTCTGCTTCAGCTATCAACTCTACAGGTATTGTTCCTAATAATAAATACCATAGATATAATGTAACATTAAGAAATACAGCAAAATTGTTGAATGATAAATTGACAATTGATGCATCTGCGAGCTACGTAAGAGAGTTTGCTAATAATATGGTTTCTTATGGTACTTATTTTAACCCTATCGTAGGTGCTTATCTTTACCCTCGTGGTGAAGATTTTTCTAAAGAAAAATATTTTGAAAGATACGACTCGGCATTAGGATACAATACTCAATATTGGGGACCTGGTGATATGGGGATGGATATTCAAAATCCATATTGGACAGCATATCGTAATATTAGACCTGAAGTAAAAGATAGATATATGTTCTATACACAGGTTAAATATGATATTACAAGTTGGTTAAATGTTGCTGCACGTGTAAGAATGGATAACACCTATACAGAGAAAGAAGACAAAAGATATGCTTCTACCATCGGTACATTCGCAAAACCTAATGGTAGATACACATATTCAAACTCAACATACAAACAAAAGTATGGTGATGTAATGGTTAACTTTAACAAATCAATCAATAGTGATTTTTCTGTAATGGCCAACGTAGGTACTTCATTTGAGGAGTATGATACTAAAGGTCGTGGTTACGGTGGTCAGTTATTGTTGATTCCTAATAAATTCACTTATACAAACATTGACCCAACGAATAGTACACCAAGTGAAATTGGTGGTAACAGCAGAACTCGTAACTTCGCGATGTTTGCTTCAGGAGAATTATCTTGGAGATCAACAATGTTCTTAACTGTAACTGGCCGTGGAGATCGTCCATCACAATTAGTAAATAGTGATAACGAATGGATTTTCTATCCATCAGTAGGTCTATCTGCTATTGTAACAGAATTACTTCCAAGTGATTTTAAACAAAAAATAGAACCAGTTCTTTCATTTATGAAAGTTAGAGCTTCATACACAGAAGTAGGTTCTCCTATTCCTTTCACTGGTTTAACTCCAGGAACTATTACCCATAATATTAGTGGTGGTTCTGTTGATCCATACGAGTATTATCCAGTTTCAAGTCTTAAAGCTGAAAAAACTAGATCTTATGAGTTAGGTCTTGATACAAGATGGTTTAATAATGCTGTTTCTTTAGGTGTTACTTTATACCAATCTAATACATATAACCAATTGTTAAAAGCTGAATTATCAAAAGGTTCAGGTTATAACTATATGTTTGTTCAAGCGGGTAATGTACAAAATAGAGGTGTTGAATTAAGCTTAGGTTTAAACCAATCATTTAAAGATTTCAGCTACAGCACAACATTCACAGCTACTGCGAATAGAAATAAAATCAAAGAGCTAGCTCATAATGTTAAAAACCCGGTCGATCCTTCTCAAGTCTTAGACTTATCTGATATTCAAATTGGTCGTTTCCGTCTTCGTGAAGGTGGTCAAATTGGTGATATGTATGCCGATGAATGGTTGAAAAGAGATGATGAAAATCATATCATTTATAACCCAGGTGATAGATTGCTAACCGAGTCAACTACTCCTTACAAAATTGGTTCAGTGAACCCTAAGTGGAATATGGGTTGGAACACCAATCTAACATATAAAGGAGTTAGTTTAGATCTTCTTTTCAATGCTCGTTTAGGTGGTAATGTAATTTCTAAAACTCAAGCAACTTTAGATAACTTTGGTGTGTCTAAAGAATCTGCAAGAATGAGAGATGCTGGTGGTGTACCTGTTGGTAACTTCCTAGTTGATCCACAAGGATACTACGAAACTGTATCTAATTTAGATGCATACTATGTTTACTCTGCTACAAACTTCCGTTTGCAAGAAGCACGTTTGAGCTACTCTTTCCCAACAAAATGGTTTAACAATGTTGTGAATAATCTAACTTTATCTGTTTATGGAACTAACCTATGGATGATTTATAATAAAGCTCCATTCGATCCAGAGCTTACAGCTTCAACAGGTACATTCGGACAAGGTTATGATTACTTTATGCTTCCAAGCCAAAGAACATTTGGTGTAGGTCTTAAAGTAGGATTTTAATTGACACTTTAATAATACAAAAAAATGAAAAAATATATATTTATCGCATTGACGGCTCTATTTTCAGCTTGCAGTGATTACGATGATATCAATACAAATATATATGGTGTTACTGACGATGAGTTAAAAGCTGGTGGCTTAGCTTATGGTGCATCTTTCTTGAAAATGCAACAGTTAGTAATTCCAATTGGTTCTCCTGATAAAACGACAAGTGCAGGTAATGACTTGCAGAACACAGATTTAATTTCTTCTGGTAATTACATTGGTTACTTTGGTAATAATAATAACTGGGGATTTAATATCGAAGCTAGTTGGAATTTTGTATCAAATAGAATGAACTACGCTTACGAAAATCTTTATTCAAATTTATTCAAATCTTGGAATGAAATTTTTAAAGAAACAAGTAAATCAGATAAACCTGCAGATAAAGAAGTTCAAGCAATGGCTGACATCGTTAAGATTGCAGCTTGGTTAAGAGCTACAGATGCTTTTGGTCCTATTGTTTATAGTCAAGCAGGTGACGGAAGCGTTGCTCCTAAATTAAATAGCCAAGAAGAGGTTTACAGATCTATGCTTGCTGATTTGAAGACTAGCTCAAGTATTCTTAAAAAACAACCAGGAGCAGTAATGGCGAAATTTGATGCTATTTACGGTGGTGACACTAGTAAATGGGTGAAATTTGCAAACTCTCTTATTTTAAGAATGGCTGTGCGTGTACACTTTAAAGATACAGAATTAGCTAAAGAGTATATTTCATTTGCTTTGGATCTTCAAAATGGTGGTGTAATCGAATCTCCTGCAGACGAAGCTAGAATCCAATCTAGTAGCATTCTTCCATTGAAGAACTCAATGATGGCTTCTGTTGAGGAGTATGGTGAAACACGTATGGGTGCTACTATCTGGAGTTACTTGGCTGGTTATGATGATCCTCGTATAGGTAAATTCTTTACTGCAGGAACCTATCAAAATCAAACAGGATATTACCCAATTGCTCCTACGAATAATAGATCTAAAGAAGACGAAAAGGCAATTAATGGTCAATTCTTTGCAGCGAAACCTAAAGTAGCAGATAGTGATCCTTTGTTTTGGTTTAGAGCTTCGGAAGTGTTATTCTTAAAAGCGGAAGCTGCTTTGTTTAACTTGACTTCAGGCGATGCTAAAACATTCTATGAAGATGGTATTGCCATGTCTTTCGAGGAGAATGGAGTGGGTGGTTTTGATTCTTATAAAAAATCAAAAAAATATCCTAAGGATATCAAGTATCCAGAATACATTTATGGATCATATAGTTTCTCTATTTCTGAGAAAAACGTATCTCCATCTTGGAGTGCAATGAATGATAAATCTTCTTTATCGGAACAAGAACAAAAGTTACAAAAAATTATTACACAAAAATACATAGCACTATATCCTAATGCTTTAGAGGCTTGGACAGAGTACCGTAGAACTGGTTATCCTTTCATTATGGGGCCATTTGATCAAAATGCTCCTAAGCGTATTGGTGCTGATGCAAATTGTTTAGCTCCAGAGAGATTCAAGTTTTCTCCAAAAGAGTATTCGGGTAACCCTGAAAACATGAAAGAAGTTCCTGCTTTATTAGGTGGTTCTGATGAAGGTGCGACAAAACTTTGGTGGGTTCGTGATAACAGACCAACTCAACGTTAATATTTTAGTAATACTTTATAATTCAAAAATATGAATATTATAAAATTAAAAATAAAGAATTTATTGCTTATTATGCCTTTCATTTTTGTGATGCTTATTGCATCACAAGGGTGTAGTAAGTGGACAGATACTGAACGTGATATTTTAGGTAACCAAGAAGGACTTAAAAGACGTATCCCTTATCTTGAAGCAAAAACAATGGAAGATCTTACATTAGATCAACAAGAATACTTTAAGAATATTAAAGAATACCGCAAAACAAGACACGTAAAAGGTTTTGGTTGGTTTGGTAACTGGACTGGTAAAGGTGATAATCCTCAAAACTACTTAAAAGCTCTTCCTGATAGTGTTGACTTTGTATCGCTATGGGGTACACGTGGTAGTTTGACCCAAGAACAAAAGGATGACTTAAAGTTCTTCCAAGAGGTGAAAAGTGGTAAAGCTATTCTTTGTTGGATTATCCAAGATTTAGGTGACCAATTAACTCCAGTTGGTAAAACAGCTACTGGTTACTGGGTTGAAGAGATGGGAAAAGGTGATTTCTATAAAGGTGTTGAGGCTTATGCAAATGCTATCTGTGATTCAATTGAAAAATATAATTTAGATGGTTTTGATATTGATTACGAACCTGGATATGGTCACTCTGGTACTTTAGCTAGTAGACAAAAAATATCTCA
This sequence comes from Bacteroides sp., assembly GCA_030151635.1. Classification (GTDB taxonomy): domain Bacteria; phylum Bacteroidota; class Bacteroidia; order Bacteroidales; family Bacteroidaceae; genus Bacteroides_E. The sequence goes on from JASLDF010000109.1 coordinate 5,487, forward strand.
TGCTGCAGGTGATAACAAAGGTATGCAGGTATTTATTGAAACATTAAGTGCTAGATTACGTCCAGCAGGTCGTTTGTTGGTGATGGATGGTGAGCCTTATTGTTTGTCTACAGAGACATCTAAATTAGTGGATCATTATATTTATCAAGCGTATTGGGAAAGTTCAACAAGCTCTGTTATTAGTAAAATTAACAGACCTCACTTAACAGATTGGGAAGAAAAAACGATCATTACTGTTGAGTTTGAGCAAGGTTGGAGAACAGGTGGTATAATAGGTTATAGTAGTACTAGACCAGAGTTAAATAGACTTCAGGGGACTCAAATTTTAGACCATGCTACATTAGACCTACCAAGTGGTAAACGTATTGGTGGTATTGGAACCTTCCACATGGAGTATGATTATGCTAATAATCCTCCTTACAAATGGTTACGTATGGCTTTACATTATGGAAATGTAGTTTATCCAATTAATCAATAAAAAAACACGATGAAAAAAATATTATTATCAGGCTTATGTGCTGCATTTGTTTTTGCAGGATGTCAGAATGAACTTTATAAAGATGCTGCAAAAGACCATAAAAGCAAACAAGGTGCTTATATTGCAGGTGATAATGTTTTAAATAGCTTCGTTGCTGAAGGTGTTGAAACATATCTAAATGGCGTTGTTATCGGTTTAGCTAGAAAAGCAGATTCTAATGTTACAGTTAGATTAACTGCTGGTGATCAAGCTCAGCTGGATGCATATAATAAAAAGAACCAAACTAGCTATCCTCTACTTCCTAAAGAAATGTATGAAGTAGCTAATCAAGTTACACTTGATGCTGGTTATAGTAGTGTTGAAGTACCTATTAAGCTTACAGAATTGGCTTTTAATGGTAATAGTACTTACGCTTTACCTGTTCGCTTAGAAAAGGGTGGTGCAAACATTATTTCTGGTCAAAGCGAAACGCTTCTTATCATGGAACAAAAACTTATCACTAAGTCTTTGAAAATGTCTGGTAGTGGTGCTGAAGATGGAGATATGTTCCCTCAAGACTTCTCTGTTGATCAGTGGACAATGGAAATGATGATTAATCGTTCTAGCTACAGATCTAATAATAAGTCAATTGGAGGTACTAAATTAGCTCCTAACTCTTCATCAAATGATGAGATTTATACTCGTTTTGGTGACGTAACAATTGATCCTAACCAGCTGCAAATTAAAACTGGTAGATCACAAATTGATGTTCCTAAGGATTTATTCGCAGCTCAACCTAACGTGTGGTATATGATTTCTTTCGTTTACGACGGTAAAAAGAACTCGATTTACATTGATGGTAAATTGGTTGCTGAACGTGAAATTAGAGAAGGTGCATATGGCTTAACCGGTTTTTGGATTGGTGGTGCTAACGAATTAATTCGTGAAATCCGTTTCTGGGATATTGCTAGAACTCCTAAACAAATTAAAGATAACGTTTGGAAAACTGTTCATCCAGACTCAAAAGGTTTATTACTATATTACCCAGGTAATGGTAAAAAATTCGATAGAGAAAGTGGAAAGGTTGTTGAGGACGAAACTAAAATCTGGGATTGGAGTAAAAAAGAAAAACATTTGAATAGACCTTCAGGTGCTAGTTTTGATAACAATGGTGGTGAAGGATTCGTATTCCCTCCAGAGGCATAAATAATATCTTTGTGATATTTATAAATAGTAAGGTGGCTACCAATTTGTTGGTAGCCACCTTTTATTATATAGAATACTTGTGTGTTTGATAACTACTTTATAGTTAAAGTATAGTAGGTGAGAGGATTTGTATAACTTTCGTACTGAATCGTTAATCTATATGATTAGTGAGTATCTTTCGTTATGAGTACGCATCTGTTATTAAACTCAATTACGCATTTTCTCAATCGCCAATATAGGTAATATCGAATACATCAACTAGCTGTGGACAAATTATATTCATGTTAGCAATTGGGCTTTAGTATTGCTAAAACGTTGATGAGAATTAGTAGTTACGCGAAAATTATTTTAGGTTTATACAAAATTTGATTGGCTCCTGACATGGCAAATAGCTTACCACATTTAGTACTGATTGTATGTAAATCAAGCTCAAGTAGATAATAGAGTTTACGTTCTATCTGAGGTATTGAGTGTCTTATGGAATCTATCATTGCTAAAGTGCTATAACTTTGTAGTTGCTTTCTTTCGCCTTTTCAAGTCTCTCAATTGCTTTTTTGCTTTCTACCCCTACCAATCGATAAAGATTATCTTTTACTTCTTTCCTTACCTTACTCGTGTATTGTCCGGGTTCGGAGTTTATTCGTACAGGAATTACAAGCTTGCATTCTGTTATATCAATTAACTGATTTACGTTAGCCACTTTATCCTACGACTCTACAAGTTGGCTCTCTAGAAACTTATTGTGGAGCTCCTGTAAGTGCGGCTTTTGTTCTAGGTCATGCTTGTTTGGCTCTGGTGTTTTCATAAAAAAGATGATTTTAGGCTATAGGGGTTACAGTTATCATATTTCCCACATCACCGAGTAATTGAAGCATTACTTTGTATTCAATACTTGTACATTGTATCGGTTCAGGCGATAAAACTATCCTCTATCTCTTTAAGTATTGCGAGTTTAAAGCATAAACTGTAATCCTCCTGACTACGTTTAACATACCTCTTTCATAATGTCATCTTTTGGGATGTAACGCTATTATAGGTGATAAAAAACACTAAAAAAAGGGTGTCTGTAAAGACACCCTTTTAAATCTATAATAGGTTATAATTATAATCTATTTTTAGAACCTAATACGTTCTCGATTTTGTGCATGTAAAGTCTCTTCATGCTATCACGAGCTGGACCTAAGTATTTACGTGGGTCGAATTCAGCTGGGTTTTCAGCAAAAGTTTTACGAACAGCAGCAGTCATTGCAAGACGGCTATCTGAGTCGATGTTGATTTTACATACTGCAGAAGCAGCAGCTCTACGAAGTTGTTCTTCTGGGATACCGATAGCATCTTTAAGAGCACCACCAAATTTATTGATAGTAGCAACTTCTTCTTGAGGTACTGATGAAGCACCGTGAAGAACGATAGGGAAACCTGGAAGTTCTTTTTCACAACCTTCAAGAACGTCGAATTTCAATGGAGGAGGAACAAGAAGACCTTTAGCGTCACGAGTACATTGTTCTGGTGTAAATTTGTTTGCACCGTGAGATGTACCAATTGAAATAGCTAAGCTATCGCAACCTGTTTTAGTAACGAAGTCTACAACTTCTTCTGGTTTAGTATATGTGTGGCTTTCAGCAACTACATCATCTTCAACACCAGCCAAGATACCTAATTCACCTTCAACTGTTACGTCGAATTGGTGTGCGTACTCTACTACTTTTTTAGTAAGAGCTACGTTTTCAGCATATGGTAAGTGAGAACCGTCGATCATTACAGAAGAGAATCCCATGTCGATACATGATTTACATGTTTCGAATGAATCACCATGGTCTAAGTGTAAAACGATTTGTGGAGCTTTGCAACCTAGTTCTTTTGCGTATTGTACAGCACCTTCTGCCATGTAACGAAGAAGAGTTTGGTTAGCATATGCACGTGCACCTTTTGAAACTTGTAGAATAACTGGAGAGTTAGTTTCTGAAGCAGCTTGGATAATTGCTTGAAGTTGCTCTAAGTTATTGAAGTTAAAAGCAGGAATTGCATATCCACCTTTGACAGCCTTTGCAAACATTTCTCTAGTGTTTACAAGACCTAAATCTTTGTAATTAATCATTTTGTTTAAAAGTTTATTGTTAGTGAATTTTAATTCTATGCAAAAGTAAACATAATTGTTGAAAATTGAAGCCTATATAATACATATTATAGTTTGCTCTTCGAGTTTTCAACATAAATTTATATTTTCTTCGCGCCAAATGTAAGTTAATTGACTTACGTTAGGATATGAATAATTATATCCTTGATTTGGACTACAATATTAACAATAAATACTGAGATTTAGTTCCCTAGTCTTTAGTATTTATTTATAATCAGTTTAAATAAGCTACTTGTTTAAGTAGATAATCGTGGGCAGGTGGTCACTATAGCCGTTAAGCCATTGTAGACCTCCATGAGTTCTTAAAGGAGATCCTTTGTATTTGCCACTCTTTTGAAATAAGTAATCTCTTTTAAATACTTCGCAGTGTGAGTATGTGATTCCTTTTGATTTTAATAATGGTTCGGAAATAATTATTTGGTCAAATAAGTTCCATTTACCACGATACATTAACGTACCTATACCTTTATCTTCAAGTACTTCCCACCATGGGTTATAGAAGCCTAGTTTCTTAACTTCATTAGTAAACTTCTTAGCTCCTAATCCAGTCACAACACTTTTGTCCATCGGGTCATCATTTAAGTCGCCCATGATTATAATTTTAGCTTGACTGTCTTCTCTATATAATGAGTCTGTAATTGCTTTTACCTGGGTTGCTGCATGCATTCTTACAGGAGCATCTGCACCTCTAGATGGCCAGTGGTTTACAATAATCGTCAATGTTTCATCAGTACCTTTAACAAGTCCTTTTACAATTAAAAAGCCTCTGGTTAAATGAACAGTATCACCTTGAAAGGGTATTGATGGTACTAGTTTGCTCTGCAAAGGCAGGAATAATTCAGGGTTATAAATAAGTGCGCAATCTATTCCTCTTTTATCAGGTCCTTCAAAGTGTACATACTGGAAGTTATCTTTTCGAAGATTAGGTTGTGAAATAAGATCTTGAAGAGTTCTGAAATTTTCTACCTCAGCTAGTCCAATAGCAATGGGACCTTCAGGAACTTCGGCTCGTCCAAGTTCTCCCAATACTTGGTCTAGATTGGTTAGTTTTGATTTATACTTATGGTAATCCCAATCTTTTCTTCCTCCAGGAAGATATTCATGGTCATTTTTGCCTTTGTCATGGTACGTGTCGAATAAATTTTCTACATTATAAAAAGCTACGGCATACTTTTGTTTATTCCCATCCTTAGCCAATATTGGGAATGCAATAACGGCTATAAGAAGATAAAACAAGGAAAAATAGATTCTCTTCATATTACTAAATAGTTATGTTGTCATACAAAAATCAGAATATTTAATTTAAAAGCCATTTTTATATCAATCTATTTTCTGTTTTAATTTAAAAACCACTATATTTGCACAAATAAATATTGACCATTACACTATTTTATACCAAAATAGTAACTGAAATAATAATTTTTAATAAACAATCTGAAATGAAAAAAGATATTCATCCAGAAAATTATCGTCCTGTAGCATTCAAAGATATGTCAAGTGGTGACGTGTTTTTATCTAAATCTACTTGCAATACTAAAGAAACAATAGAATTCGAAGGTGAAACTTATCCTCTAGTGAAGTTAGAGATCTCAAGTAAATCTCACCCTTTCTATACTGGTAAAGCTACTCTAGTAGATACAGCTGGACGTGTTGATAAGTTTATGAGCCGTTACGGTGACCGTAAGAAAAAATAAATAAACTTTATAAAAAGTTAAAAAAGGAGTTCTACTGAATAAGTAGAACTCCTTTTTTGCATTATTATAGCTATGGAAATATAAATATATCATACCTTTGCAGTCAAATCAATTGTGTTCAGTTGATAATTATAAAAAGCGATTTAAGGAAAAAACTAATCATGGAATATAGATTAAATAAATTCATCAGTAATTCAGGTTACTGTTCTAGACGAGAAGCAGATAAACTCATCAATGAAGGAAAGGTTAAAATCAATGGAAGAGTAGCGAGCCTAGGAGATAAAGTTTTTCCTAAGCAAAGGGTTACTGTGGAAGGACATCTCATAATGCATGATGTAGAGCCTGTGTACATTGCTTTTAATAAACCTACTGGAATTGTAAGTACAACAGATCCTGCGGAGAAAGCAAACATTGTTGATTATGTTTGTCATGAAGAACGTATTTTTCCTATTGGGCGATTAGATAAAGACTCTCAAGGTCTTATTCTTATGACTAACGATGGTGATATCGTAAACAAAATTCTACGTGTGGGTAACAACCACGAGAAGATTTATAATGTAACTGTAGATCGTCCAATTACTGACGAGTTTATTGAAAAAATGGAAAATGGGGTACCTATCCTTGACCGTGTAACTCGTAAATGTCGCATTAAGAAAATTAACCCAAATACATTCGAAATTGCACTAACACAAGGTTTAAATAGACAAATTCGTCGTATGTGTACCTATTTTGATTACGAAGTATTGAGCTTACAACGTACTCAAGTTATGAATATTCAATTGGGTAAATTAGGACTTGGTACGTATCGTGACTTGAATCCTAGTGAGTTAGAAGTGCTTTTTCAAATGTTAGAAGACTCTGATAACAGTGCGAAGGTTAGAGGTGGTGCAAATAGCAATCGTCGTATTAATCAAGAACTTAAATTATTAGATATTCGTAGCGATCACCGTATGGGCGGTCTTAATGCGAAAAATAGAGCAGCTACTAAAGATAAAAAGAAAGTGTATACGGGTCCCAAAGCGGAAAGTGATACGACCACTTTTAGACATAAAAAGAAATCTACAGGAGCTGGTCCTAGAATTGGCAAAAGTAGACCTAGTAAATTCAAAAAATCTCATCGTTAACTGGTTAATCTAGGCTTGTCCTATTGATACACATATAAATTAAAGGTCCACATACAGAATTGTATGTGGACCTTTAATTTATATGTTAATTTTATATTGTGTAATATGACCAAACTTTTTCTAGTTTAAGAAAATATGTACTTGTGATTTGCCCCAATCTTTATGGCATAAACAGATAACCTCTTCCTTACTAAGATAACTCAAGCTTCTTACTAAGATAACTCTGTCTTCTTTCAAAGAGAATTTATTCTTCTCAGTAACATAGAATTCTGTTTAACATAGATTGTTAATCTTCTCAAGTTTGCAGTTTTCTTTTTAATTCTTAAATAGAAATTTATTTTCATTATTATACCCAAATATGCTATCTCCAATATTGACAAGTCTATTTGAAACCACAACAGTATTTAGTCTTTGACAATCGCTAAATGCTCCCTCTTCTATATCACTCACGTTTAGAGGAAGATTAATAATAGGTCCTAATCGATTACAGTTTTCAAAAGCTCGAAGTCCAATTTTATTTAAACCAGAGGGTAATTGAATGGATATTAAATTTACTTTTTGTGCAAACGTGTATTCTGGAAGATATTCAATATCTGTTTCTTTAAGATTTACACGAATTAAATTAGGCATATAATCTCTAATAACTTTTAAATCAGATAGCTTTACTGGGCCACTAATGGTCAGATAGTTGATGCTTTTAGCTTGTTGTCCACTTCTAGATAATGCATTTTCCAGACCAATATTTGCATTGAGTTTTAAATGGACTGATACAGGTTCACTATCAATAATCACAAATGATTCCCACTCTTCATTATGTTGAAATTTATCTTTGGTTCCTGGAGTAACAAAAATAGCAGTTTGTTGAGCTGCTAAAGCATTAGTCCCCAATGTTGGTGGTGTAGAAGATTGGATAACAATCATTTCTAAATTTTGACAATTAGAGAAAGCATGTTTACCTATTGATTTTACTTCTTTAGGAAGAATTACTTTTCTAAGTGTTTTAGATCCTTCAGCAGTATAATCTGTATAGGTAGAAAAAGCATATGCTGGAATAGAATTGTTTTGATACATTTGAACCCGATGTCCAGCAGTACCATTTTTTCCCAGGTAATTTCGAATAAAAACACCTGAAAGATCTAGTATTTCTAAATTCTTAAAATGAACTTTTAAAGCTTGAAAATCAACGGCATTCATTGTACCCTGGATAGTTAGGTTTTTTACGTCATTTGCTTCTTGAATGGAAATAACGGATAAAAGAGTTCCTACTCGGTTTAGTTTTACAGTTCTTGTAGACTTGTTTAGTCCAAAAACAAGTGTAGGCGAAAGCATGAGTATAAGCATACTCATGACTTTAATTTTTTTCATCATGTCAGTAGTTAGTTAAGTTTAAATATCTATCATCTTATATTAAATACCCCTTAAAGATAGTTGTATTCTTTTACGTTCCAAATCAATTCCAGAAACTTTTACCATAAGTTGTTGATGTATTGATACATATTTGTTTGGATCGGATACAAATTCATCGGCCATCTCGGATACATGAATCAATCCATTTTCTTTAATTCCTAGGTCCACAAATGCACCAAAATTGGTGATATTACCAACGATACCAGGTAGAATCATTCCTTCTTTTAAATCGTCAATAGTGCGAATATTATCATCAAACTTGAAAACTTTTATTTTTTCACGAGGATCCCTTCCAGGCTTTTGCAACTCAATTAAAATGTCTTTAAGTGTAGGAATTCCAATTGCATCTGTGATGTAATTTTCAATTTTAATTTGTTGTTGAATTTCTTTATTTGCAATAAGTTCTTGAAGTGTTACCTTTAAGTCTTTAGCCATCTTTTCAACAATAAAATAAGTCTCAGGATGTACAGCCGTGTTATCTAGAGGGTTCTTAGCATTCCTAATTCGCAAGAAACCAGCAGCTTGTTCGAACGTTTTATTTCCCATTCTAGCTACTTTAAGTAATTCTTTTCGGGAAGCATATCCGCCATTTTCTTTTCTGTAATCAACAATGTTTTGTGCCAATTGAGGACCTAATCCAGAAACATAAGTAAGCAAATATTTGCTTGCTGTATTTAAGTCTACTCCCACAGTATTAACACAGTTAACTACAGTCTGATCAAGTGCATTTTTTAATTTTGTTTGGTCAACATCTTTTTGATATTGCCCAACCCCAATTGATTGAGGATCTATTTTAACCAATTCGGCAAGTGGATCCATTAATCGCCTTGCAATTGATACCGATCCACGAACGGTTACATCATATTCGGGGAACTCTTCACGTGCAATTTTAGAAGCAGAATAGATGGATGCCCCTTGTTCACTCACAACAAACACTTGTAACTCGCGATCAAACCTTGTATTGGTCACAAAATGCTCTGTTTCACGACTAGCTGTGCCGTTTCCAATTGCTATTGCATCAATTTTATAGGCTTCAACCATCTTGCGAAGTTTTGCAGCAGCTTCCGTTTTCTTATTAAGAGGAGCGTGAGGAAAGATGTTTTCATTGTGGAGTAAGTTACCTTGTGCGTCCAGACATACAACTTTACAACCTGTTCTAAATCCAGGGTCTAATCCTAAAACTCTTTTCTCTCCCAATGGAGCTGCAAGTAAGAGTTGTTTTAAATTTTCTTTAAAAACAACAATTGATTCTTCATCCGCTTTAGCTTTGCTTATGTTATTGAACTCTGTTTCAATGGCAGGTTTTAGTAGTCTTTTAAATGAATCTACTGTCGCTTGCTCTACAATGGATGAATTATATCCTTTACCTTTGATAACTTCTCTGCATATTTTATCAATAAGGTATTCTTCATCTTGTGGTAATATATTTACTCGCAGAATATTTTCATTCTCTCCTCTTCGCATAGCTAACAGGCGATATGAAGCACATTTCTTTAATGGCTCCTCAAAATTGAAATAATCTTGAAATTTTTCCCCTTCAGTTTCTTTTCCTTTAATTACTTTAGATTGAATTAAAGCATAGTTCTCAAAATATCTGCGAATACTATTTCTGACTGATTCGTTTTCGTTAATCCATTCAGCTATTATATCTTGAGTTCCTTTTAAGACATCTTCTTGATTTTTGTTTTTATCATTGAAGTATTTTGTAAGGTTCTTTGAACAATCTCCATTTTGGTCTAAAAATACCGATTGAGCCAAAGGTTCAAGCCCGTTTTCTCTAGCGATTTCTGCACGAGTTCTTCTTTTGGGCTTATAGGGTAAATATAAGTCCTCTAACTGAGTAGAGTCCCATGTATTGCTAATTCTTGTTTCAAGCTCAGAGGTTAGTTTGCCCTGCTCTTCAATGGTTTTTAAAATGGTGCATTTACGTTTGTCAATTTCAATAAGTTCATTGAAATTCTTACTAATAGCTTCAATTTCTACTTCGTCTAGTCCACCGGTAGCCTCTTTCCTATATCTACTAATGAAAGGGATACTTGCTCCTTCATTAAGTAATTTAATAGTTGCTTTAACGGGTTGAATATTTAGTTGAAGATGCTTGCTTATTATGTTGTAAATTGCTTCCATGTATTCGTATTAAGTTTGAATATAATCTTCAAAAATACATATTAAATCTTATCATCTCTTATCTTTGTAATAAAAGAAATTAATTGGATACCAGAATTAAACACTTGTTGATTCCTTTTAAAATCAGAAATTATGAAATATAGATTATCTCTTACATTATTATTATCTCTGTTTATTTCGTCGTTTGCGATTGGTCAAACTGAAAAGAACATTAAGATCATCTTTACTACAGATGTGCATGGAAATTATTTTCCTAGAAATTTTACAACCCAAAAGGATTGGGGAGGTAGTTTGGCTCGTGTTCACGAATATGTTGAGAATCAACGTAGAGAAACAAAAGGACGAGTTTTACTATTAGATAATGGTGATATTTTACAAGGACAGCCTACCGCTTATTATTCTAATTATATAGATACGGTATCGCCTCACATTTGTTCTCAAGTGATGAATTTCATGAAGTATGATGCCGGTAACGTGGGTAACCATGATGTTGAAACTGGTCGTAATGTTATGGCACGTTGGATTCATGATTGCAAATTTCCTATTCTTGGAGCTAATATTATGAAGGAGAATAGCAATATTGGATACTTAAGACCTTATGAAATTTTTAAAGTTGACGGTGTGCGTGTAGCAGTATTAGGAATGATTACTCCTGCAATTCCTGTTTGGTTGCCACAAAATTTATGGAAAGGACTTTACTTTGCAGATATGGAAGCTACAGCAGAGAAATGGATGAAAGTACTTCAAGAAGAGGAACAACCAGATGTTATTATTGGTCTATTCCATGCAGGTAAATCGCCTAAGCAAATGGGAGATTACTTAGATAACGCTTCATATATAGTAGGTGAAAATATACCAGGATTTGATGTGGTAATGTATGGTCATGACCATGCTCGATCTTGTGAAACAATAGAAAATACTGCAGGTCAAGATGTATGGATGTTGAATCCGGCAAACAATGCTGTTGCTGTTGGTGTTGCGAATATCAAACTAACATTTGACCAAGGGAGTTTAATTGATAAAGAGATTCAAGGTGAAATTGTTGATTTGAAAGATACACCAATAAGCAAGTCTTTTATGAAGAAATTCAATAAAGAGTATAATACGATTAATCAGTTTGTATCAAAGAAAATTGGAAACTTTAAATCAACTATTACAACAAGAGATGCATACTTTGGTTCTTCTGCATTTATTGACTTGATTCATAGTTTGCAATTGGACATAACTAAAGCAGATGTTTCTTTTGTAGCACCTTTATCTTTTGATATTTCTATTAATGAAGGCAACATCTATGTAAGTGATATGTTCAATCTATATAAGTACGAGAACATGCTTTATGTAATGAATATGACCGGTAAAGAAATTAAAAATTATCTTGAAATGTCGTATGACCAATGGGTAAATACAATGAAAACATCTTCGGATCATTTACTTCTGTTAAAGGAGAAAAGAACAGGAGATGATGAAAGAAGTGTGTTCGTTAATAGAACTTATAATTTTGACTCGGCGGCAGGTATTAAATATCTAGTTGATGTAACTAAAGATAAGGGCCACCGTGTGACCATTTTGAGTATGGCAGATGGTAAGCCTTTTAGTAGCTCTAAAACATATAAAGTAGCTCTGAACTCATATCGTGGTAATGGTGGGGGAGAGTTATTGACTAAAGGAGCTGGTATTCCTCATGATCAACTTCGAAGTCGCATAGTTTATGCATCAGATAAAGATCTTCGCTACTATTTAATGAGGACCATTGAGGAGAAGAAAATTTTAAATCCTCAACCCCTTAATCAATGGAAGTTTATTCCTGAAAATTGGGTTAAGGATGCTGCTGCTAGAGATTATGAATTATTGTTTGGTTCTTCAAAATAAAATATAATGAGTGCTAATTTAAAAGCAGATAAGATTCAAAAATTTAAACTGCTAGTTAGTCAGGTTGGTGCATTAGTTGCGGATGAAGAAAATATAATTGCTAATTTAGCTAATACAGCAGCGGCTATCTATGACACTTTTAAGTTCCATTGGGTAGGTTTTTATTTAGTTGATGGAGCAAATGATACTTTAGTTTTAGGCCCATTCCAAGGTCCTGTTGCTTGTACACGAATTCCTAGATTGAAAGGTGTGTGCGGGAAGGCTTGGAGAGATAAAAAAACGGTTATAGTAGATAATGTACATGATTTCCCAGGTCACATTGCTTGTAGCTCTCTTTCTAATTCTGAAATAGTGATTCCTTTATTAACGGCTTCAAACGAAGTATATGGGGTCTTAGATATTGATAGTATTGAATTTTCTGATTTTGATGAAACAGACCAAGAGTACTTGGAAGTTATCGCAAATTTATTAAAGATATAGTATTAGCTTTTGCAAGATTATTAAATATATAATAAGGCTGAGTCTATTGCTTCAAAAGCATATTAGATTCAGCCTTATTTATGTCTTTATTATTATATGATTTCTTGTTTATATTGTAGCGAATTGACTTGATTCTTATATTTTTTATATAAATTTAGGTATTAAAATATAATTGGGCATAATTTAGAATTTCAATTGTGTCATGCTCGCTTGATATCTCCTTATAAGGGTTCATATTAGCGATTCAATTGATTTTATATTTATTTAACTTTATTGCTTATTATTCCAGACTCGTTACTGAAATAGAGTTCTAATCTTCTCCAATATACATACAGGCTCTGTTTTTTATTTTAAAATTCCGATATTTGCAAACTGTGGTTTTCATAAAGGCATTAATTCTATACGCTTTTAGCCACGTTTAAATCTTCAGTTGTTGGTATTCTGTGAGCTTTTCAATTTTAAAATCCAAATATTTTAACTAGTTGTAGTTTAAAATACTAACATTAAATCTGCTGTTAAATTCAAAAAGTTATAACGACTAATAAAATTAATTAGCCATGAATAAACTATTCGCTAAAATTAAAGAAAAAATGAATTTCACAACGACATTTACCCGTTCCGTTGCATTGCCCGGATTACTGGTTATATTATTAGTGTCGTTTTATTGTGGATTCTTTCCAGACCATGCAAGTGTTTTTTTTCAAGATATTCAATCTTATGTTCTAACTAACCTTAGTTGGACCTATGTGTTAATTGTGACTCTTTTTGTATTATTCTTGATTGTCATAGCATTGAGTAAATTAGGTAATATAAAATTAGGGGCTGATGATTCCCGTCCTAAGTATTCGTTTTTCTCTTGGATTGCAATGCTGTTTGCTGCTGGTATGGGAATTGGGTTGATGTACTTTGGTGTTGCGGAAACCATTTCTCACTATGCATATCCTGCAATCGCAGATACGGCACAACGAGCAAAAGAGGCTCAGTTAGCTACTTTTTTCCATTGGGGAATTCATGCTTGGGGTATTTATGCAGTTGTTGGTTTGATATTAGCCTATTTTGCTTATCGTTATAAACTTCCATTGGCTATTCGTAGTGGTCTTTATCCAATTTTAAAAGATAAAATTTATGGTCCTATTGGTGATGCTGTAGACACTTTTGCACTTTGCAGTACGTTTTTTGGTATTGCTACTACATTAGGATTTGGTGTCGTTCAACTAAATGCAGGTTTGGTAACCATTGGTGTGGTATCGGATTCTAATTTTTTATACCAAATTCTCATCGTTGTATTTGTAATGATGATAGCTGTTACCTCAACCCTTACAGGATTAGATAAAGGAGTCAAAAAGTTAAGTGAGTTAAATTTAACTTTAGCATTCATTATGATGATTTTTATTTTGATTGCAGGACCTACTATTTATTTGCTAGGAACGTTTAGTGAAGGTATTGGATATTACATTAGTAATTTGTCTCGATTGACTTTTAATACGTTTGCTTACGAACAAGAAGGGCAAAGTTGGTTTTCTAAATGGACTATTATGTATTGGGCATGGTGGATTTCATGGTCTCCTTTTGTTGGCCTATTTATAGCCCGAATTTCTAAAGGTCGTACAATTCGTGAATTTATTGTGGCAGTACTAATTGTTCCTTCATTGTTTAATTTCTTCTGGATGACAATTTTTGGTAATAGTGCTGTTTGGCTAGATGAAAATGTAGCTGGTGGTGCATTGAGTCAGCTTGCAAGTGATCCTGATACACTGTTATTTAGATTTTTCGAATATTTCCCATTTACTGGAATATTAAATATACTTGCTATTCTTATCATTACAGTGTTTTTTGTAACATCTGCCGATTCGGGTATCTTGGTTATGAATAGTATTGCATCAGGAGCAAAATCTAAGTCTCCAAAGTGGCAGAATGTGTTCTGGGGAGTTTTGTTAGTGGTGTTAACGTTAACCTTATTGAGATCAGGTGGTTTAGCTTCATTACAGACCATGACGCTATTATCGGCATTACCTTTTGGGTTAATCTTAATTGTTCTCTGTTTCTGTTTATGGAAAGCCCTTCATATTGATTTGCTTTTCCACAATGCAAAACTGCCTTATGGTAGTATTGCTTGGGATGGTCATTTGTGGAAAGAAAGATTGGAACGTATTGCTTCTTTCTCTCGTAAAAGAGATATAAAATCATTCTTGAACGAAACAGTTCGTCCAGCTTTTGAGGAGATTAAACCGGAATTAGAAAGAAATGAAATCGAAGCGACTATTATTGAAGGAAAAAATACTCCGTTATCTATTGAACTAATGATTCGACATGATAAAATTCGTAATTTTAGATATGGAGTAGTGGCCGAATTGCAATCAATATCCGATCATATTATCAATGAAGATAACACGCCTAATGCAGAAACTGATGTTCAATTTGTTCCTATTACCTATTTTAATGATGGTCGTTCTGGTAACAATATTCAGTATATGACAAAAGACGAAGTAATCGCTGATATTCTAAGAGAATATGAACGTTTCATTGGTTTAATTTCTGATGATAAAAATGAGCTTCTTGTAATTGATAAGTAATTCAAATACATAATAATATAGAAAAGCCCTTTCTGAATATACAGGAAGGGCTTTTTTATTCGGGTTACCCTACTTGTAGGTATTGGTTATTGAATGACTCACTACTTATAGGTATTTTCCACTTTTTATAGAATAAAGACATTTTAAAATTGTGTATGAACGTGAAAAAAAGATATTTTTGTACTTAGAAAAATCAATTGTATAAGTGAGTAAGATTAGAAGAAGACTTTTAGGGACATTCTTGTTAACACTCTTCATTGGCTATTTAAGTTGTGTAACATTGTTTATGCACATTCATTATGTGGATGGTGCTGTTGTAGTTCATACACACCCAATGGATCATCATAAGGGGCACTCGCACTCTTCTGGTGATTACTTATCTTTAGCTGAGTTCACATCATATAGTGTGATTCTATTTGATATTGATTTTATTCCCTTTTTAGATCAACTAACTCATTATATAGCGGTTGATTCTACTCCTGACCACATTGAATATATAGACATATCAAGTCACTCTCCTCGTGACCCTCCTATTCGTTTTATATAATTTATACTGCTCATCATTATCTCTTAATAGAGAATAAATTGGTGAACTACGAATTTTATTTTAAACATTATATTCAACGAATGAAACAATATTTAGTAATCTTGTTAGCACTTTTTTGTGCTCAAGTAACACTGTGTGCTCATAATAATCATACAGATGCTCCATTATCGATACAGGGAAAAGTGGTTGATAAACAATCAAACACCCCGATTTCTTTTGCAACAATTCAAATCCTTGGGAGCAAAGGGGGAGAAGTTGTGGATGCCGATGGTAACTACACATTTACAAACTTACCTACAGGCAAATATAAACTACGTGTTCAAGCTTTGGGGTACAAAACCATTAACAGAGAAGTTAATGTCAAAGGAGGTACAACAACCAGTTTAGATTTTGTAATGGAAGAGGATGCCTTAATGATTGATGAAGTTGTGGTATCTGCAAATCGTAATGAGGTGAGTCGAAGAAATGCTCCAGTTGTAGTAAATGTTATGAATACGAAGTTATTCGAAACGGTAAACTCAACCGATTTAGCAAAATCTCTTTCTTATCAATCAGGATTACGTGTTGAGAATAACTGTCAGAATTGTGGTTTTCCTCAAGTTCGTATCAATGGTTTGGAAGGTCCTTATTCTCAAATCTTAATAAATAGTCGTCCTGTCATAAGTGCTTTATCTGGAGTATATGGCTTAGAGCAGATTCCTGTAAATATGATTGAGCGGGTAGAAGTGGTTCGAGGTGGTGGTTCTGCACTATTTGGAGCAAATGCTGTTGGTGGTACGATTAATATCATAACGAAAGACCCTGTTAGTAATTCGTTCCAAGTTTCAAGTACAATCTCGGCTATGAATGGTAAGTCGTGGGAACAATTTGTTGGTGCAAATGCATCTTATGTGAGTTCAGATAATTCATATGGTATTGCTTTGTATGAATCTTATCGTAATCGCAATCCATACGATGCCGATGGCGATGGTTATTCTGAATTGGGAAAATTGAATATGAATTCATTTGGGATGCGAGGTTATTATCGTCCAAGTGTTCTTAGTCGATTAACGCTAGAGTATCATACAACAAATGAGTTTAGACGTGGTGGCAATAAGTTTGATATGCAACCTCATCAAACAGATATTACAGAACAAACAAAACATATTATCAATTCTGGTGGAGTGAGCTATGATCAGTTCTGGAATGATTATCAGCATAAATTGTCTGTTTATGGATCGATTCAGCATACAGATCGTAAAAGTTACTATGGTACAAATTATGATGAAAATGCATATGGTAAGACGTATGATTTGACTTGGGTTACAGGTGCAATGTATGTTGGAAACTTTGATCGCTTCTTAATTGGTAAAAGTACGGTTACAAGTGGTCTGGAGTATCAAGATAATGATTTACATGATGTGATGTTGGGGTATAATCGTGATTTGAAGCAGCGAGTACATATCGCAGGTGCTTTCTTACAAAATGAGTGGGAGTGGGATTATTTTAATCTTTTAGTTGGTGGTCGTTTAGACAAGCACAACATTGTAAAACATTTAATCTTTAGCCCACGTGTGAACTTACTCTACAAACCCTTTGAAAACTTCCAAACCAGAGCAACGTTCTCAACAGGATTCCGTGCTCCACAAGCTTATGATGAAGATCTTCATGTTGCAGCAGTAGGAGGAGAAGGTATTGAAATTCGCTTGTCGGATAATTTGCGAGAAGAAAAATCTACTAGTTATAGTGCTTCAATGGATTGGACGACTAATATCGGCCACTGGCAAGCTAATATTTTGTTGGAAGGTTTTTACACAGAGTTAAGACACGTCTTTGTGCTCGAAGACTTGAAGGAAGAGGTCGTTGGCGATGGTGCA
>JASLDF010000130.1 GCA_030151635.1 Bacteroides sp.
AAATTATCTAAGAATGGTCTAGCCATCATGAATCTTAGATACGATAAGACAATCAAGTACACTGGAATGCTACCTTATGCAATTGATATTAGAGATAGCGAAAAAAGAGATTGGGCCTATTCAATGTTTAGATTAACTGACATCCCTGTATTGTGGATTGGCGATAAAGCATTCGTTAATAACCAACAAGAATGGGGATATGGTACAGACGGTAAAATAATGCAATTAGTTGACAACAGATACTACAAATGCTCATCCGAACCATACATTGATTTAGGTATGGCTTATAATGGCTTTGTATTTGCAAATATTTTAGAGTGGGCATTCCACACTAGTGAATATGGTAACAAATAATACTTCTAACTCATTTAACATGAAAACTAAATTTATATATAGCATCTTATTTTTGTGTATGGCATTTGGGTTTGCTGGATGCTCGGACAACAATGGTGCTTTAAAAACAGATACACTCAAGGATACCAAATTAAGATTCTTCCTAAAAGTTCCAAATGAAAACGTAGTAGCGACTCGAGGATACAAAGAGGCTGATACGTATAAAATTGACACAGATAACCTTCAAATTTTACTGTTTGAAAACAACAGATATTACAAAAACTGTAAAATCGAAGAGGTCAAAATAACACCGAGTGGCGAGGATAAAGAGTATGAAATAAAAATCGACATTCCTCATAACGACAAACTTGTTGACATTGTAGTGATTGCCAATCATGACATCAATGGAGTTAAACTTACTCCTGAAGAAACCAAAAAGGAAGACTTCTACAACAACCTGTCGTTTAAAACAACAGGAGCTTGGAATAATAAACTTCTTCCGATGTGGGGAGAAATAGAAAGCATTAAATTGACCGAAGACGTGGGTACTAAATTTGCCAAAGAAGCTCTTAGCGTAACCATGATGCGTTCTGTTGCTCGTATAGATCTATCGTACGAACAAAATGCTAATTTCATTGTAAAAAGTGCATTCTTATTCAATACACTTGACCGTGGAACTATTGCACCTGCACAAGAAAACATACAAGGTAATCAGCCTAATATTAAGGTAATTAAACCAACTTTAGTTCATGATGCATTGTATAATGTAAACACAGGTACGCCAAACGCGAATCCAACTACAGCACAAAGTAGCCCAATTGAAATAAAATACGATGAAAGTAGCAACTCACCTATTCTTACATTTATTCCTGAACAAGCGAATAGTATAGGTAGTGCAATTCGACCAACATTGGTTTTAGCTATTCATAATAAAAATGAAAAAGATGCAGATCTTGTAACCTACTATAAGATTAACCTAGAGGTTAAAAATGAAGAAAACAAACGTGTTGCTGTTGATATTCTTAGAAACTACAAGTACATCGTTACAGTTAAAAGCGTTACGGGTAAAGGATATGCAACGCCTCAAGATGCCTTAAAAGGAGAAGCTACAAACATTGACGTAGATGTGGTGCGTTGGCAAGAAAACATCAACCAAGGTTACATCTTCGGTTCTAAATATTTTGGTATAGAAACTACGAATATCGAGTTTGAAGAAGCTACAATAGGACAAGAAAAATTCTTCCAATATCAGTCTAACATTGAGAACATTACAGAAGAATTATCTTTTGAGTTTTCAAAGAAGGGGCTATTCGAAGCATCAGTAGCCAATTTTGAAGGCAAACAGCTAATTAAAATAACAACACTAACAGAAAATAAAGAGAACTTTAAACTTGAGGCTGATTTAGTAATTAATGCTATTGGCCACCAATTTACCATCAACATTCAACAAAACACACAGCGTGCAAATTACGCATTGAACTGTGATGCTACACAAGTGTTTGGTATTTACAAAGTAAATGAACTTCAAGATAACCAAAAAGGGAATTACATCAATGTAGAAGTGAATGTAGCGAATGATGATTACAGCCGTGTAAACAACAAACGTTACGAAATTAAGAGTGAAGAAGTAGATGGAATCTATTTTAGTGGAGAGGGCAACTTGAATCAGCTTAAAAAAGTGGGTAACATTTACACACAAACTATTCGTCTTCAAGCTTTCGGAAAAACGAAATCACAATACAACAAAAACTTCACGATTGTTTCTAATAGTATTGAAGCATCCTATTGCGACGCTATTGTTAAAATGGCACTGACTACCAAGCGAATTGTAGCTGCTGGATCAAGTAAATCTTACGGCTGGGGTGCTGCAGGAGGGGTTTCTGCTGAAGCTATTTGCTATGCGCTCAACTTAGGATTGCATCCTAATAGTAAAGTAAAGATTCCACAATTCTACAATGAAGATTCATCGGAATATAGTAGGCTTAGTGCGAATCAAAAGAGAGAAGTTTCTGTCTATAAACAATACAATGCTTCTAGACCAGGTATGACTGAACAAGAGATGGCTAGAGAACTACCTAATACTGATATTTTCATGTATGGAGCTTTCGTGGAGATGCATCATGGCAATAAAGCTAAATTATTAGCAGACTTCCTTGTGAATAAAAATGGTGTTGTAATTGCAATGGACGAAGTTCCTAAAAGTGCAGATGCTTTAATTAAAGCAATCTATGTAGAACTTGAGAAAAAAGAAGGCAAAAACTTTAATCTCACATTAGGTGCTAGTACTGCAGGAAATGCTGGAACAATTTATCCAATTATTACACAACCTGGAGACCCTGTTTTTGATGGTCCATTTAACATTAATGGTAAAATGGTTCAATATTGGGGAGAAGATGCAACAACAACTACAACAGCATTGGGAATTCCTGAAAATGACATTGTTGTTTATAGCAGAAGCGTTACAGCTGGTGAAGAGGAAAGTGGCCGTGAGGACAGAGGTCTAACCATGTTTAGACATACGAAAGTAAACCTTTTCTTTAGTGGCGATGGTGGCTTCACTTCTCAAAACTCAGGAAGAAACGAAACAAATACGCACTGCCCATTCTGGACAGTAAATTATAGAGGTGGTGATTTAACACCTACTTACAGACCAGTATACCACAAAGGTTATGAAGGTCAATTTGGTGTGGGTAATGGAATCATTTTCTTTAATGCGCTAGCCTGGGCATTGGAAAAAGCAGAACTAGAAGGTAAAAATGTATTAAATAAATAAGTATCATAAGTAACATTAAGTAAGTAAAGTGGGGATGTATCGGAAACGAGCATCCCCACTTTTATTTAATACAGTTTCCAAATGCCAAAAGTGCTATTTGCACTACTATTAGCTAAAACCATCTACAATAACTCTAATAAAATATTAAACTTATTTATTGACAGATCCACAAAGATTCTACTGAAAGTTTTAATGCTAAAATAAAAGCATTTAGAGCTAATGATATTCATTTATTCCTGTATTGACTATACCTAAATTCATGCACAAGATTATATCCCCACCTAATTTAACAATAATCCATAATATTGGCTGAAAAAACATACAACAGCACATATTAACATTTACTCAAAGTAAACAACACTATAGTAGGCTAGTTATCGTTCAATAAATCAAAGTAATAAAATTTATTGCCATCGTTTTAGGCAAAAAGCAAACTTTATGCAACACATTTCAACCTTTTATCTTATATTCGCTACGATAAATAACGAAACTAACTAAAACTAGAACAAAATGACAAATTCCACTCAACCAGCCTTGAAAGGTTATAGCCGTGCCTTTTGGGTAAGCAACCTTGTCGAGCTCTTTGAGCGTATGGCCTATTATGGCGTATTCATTGTATTAACAATCTATCTATCCACCATACTGGGTTTCAATGACATTGAAGCAAGTATTATCTCCGGATTATTCTCGGGTGGACTTTATCTACTCCCCATCTTTACGGGTGCTTATGCCGATAAAATTGGCTTCCGTAAATCAATGCTTATCGCATTTTCACTACTTACAATTGGTTACTTTGGCTTAGGTCTCCTTCCAGGCTTGCTTCAAGGCATGGGTTTGGTAAGTTATGGGGAAATAACAACCTACAGTGGACTATTAGAGAGTAACAGTACACTACTCATCATCCCTATTCTATTTGTGATTATGGTAGGTGGGTCGTTTATAAAATCGGTTATCTCTGCATCAGTAGCCAAAGAAACGACCGAAGCCAACCGTGCCAAAGGATATTCCATCTTCTATATGATGGTAAACATAGGTGCATTTACTGGTAAAACCATCATCGACCCATTGCGTGGACAGGTAGGCGAAATTGCGTACGTGTACATGAACTACCTATCGGGAATAATGACACTGATAGCGCTAATCGCTGTATTCTTCCTCTACAAATCGAATAAAACAGCTGGCGAAGGTAAAACAATGAAAGAAATTATTACCGGTTTCAAACAACTGTTAACTAACTGGAAGTTAATGGTTCTCATCCTTATCGTCACCGGTTTCTGGATGGTTCAACACCAACTATATGCAACCATGCCCAAGTACGTTATTCGTCTTGC
>JASLDF010000175.1 GCA_030151635.1 Bacteroides sp.
TTCAAAGATAGTGCAGGAATTACTGTAGATATGGATTACGATATTGAAACAATATCCTTTAAGGTTTATGGTACGCAACAAGACTACGTAAAAACATTACCACTTCACCATTCTCAAAAAATAGTAGAACAAAATCCTGAATTTAGCATATTCGAAATGGTTGTTCGTCCTTCTTATGAACTATTCGAGAAACTAATTGCACAACAATACCATTTAGAGGTCCTATCTCCTGAGTGGATTCGAGAAGAAATAACTGCCATTATTAATGACATGGGGAAAAGGTATAGGTAAATTACATAAACCAGGCATAAAACAGGTATTATCTAAAGTTTACCAACATCCTCCTCCACCCTACAAAACAAAAAAGCGAGCTAATCACTTAGCCCGCTTTTCTATTACTTAACTTACTTATTTATTTAAACTTACCTTAAAGCGTGAAGTTAACCTAATCACTTCACTAATCTAATTCTGAATCACAATTCTTTTTATTTCTGTTTTAAATATAAAGTTTCTCCAGAAAATAGATACATAAAACTGCCAATAAATAAAGGGGACGACACGAAAAAAAAAATCACAAGGCCAAATAAATTGCAATAATGTGACAAACACTTCCACCAAGAACAAATAGGTGGAAAATACTGTGCATATAACGTATTTTAGTGAATGAATAAAATAAAGCCCCTACAATATAGGAAACACCGCCAGCAATTAACCAATACAGTGCATCCAAACTTCCACTAGCTGATAACACTTCAATTAAAGGTTTGAAAGCAATCAATACTGAGCACCCCATTACAACATAACAGATTGTTTCTATGTGACTGTGTTTATCCATCTTACGAAAACTGAATAAAGTACCAATAATTGCAGATAACCACACAAAGGTGAATAATGCCCATCCCCAATACCCTTTGTGCATTAAGGTAACTAAGGTAAACGGCGTATATGTTCCTGCGATATGCACATAAATGGCTGCGTGGTCAATTTTTTGCAGTACACTTTTACGCTTCACGTTTGTAGAACCATGATAAAAGGTAGAAGAAACATAGCTAAGCATCATTCCAAATAGATAGACCCATACAGATGCTGTAGCCCAAGGATTGGCTAATGCCACGGGGCGAGTTAGAAGATAGAAGCTTGCAACCACACCAAGTAAAATACCAAGTGCATGTGTCCAAGTATTCATTTGTTCTTCACGAACGGTATATAATTTTTCTTTTTCCATAGGCATATTTATTGTTTGTAAAGCTACAATAACCCCTACGAAGTCTTGAATAACCAACGCTTAATAACGTTAAATTTACTTCTAAGATGCATTAATCAATATAATTTTTCAAATGGATTGCAGTATTGCATCTGTTAGATCTACATTGATAGGTAAATAAACGAAGAGATAGAGGTAACTCACCCTCCGCACCTGAAGAGGAAACAAATTTAACGCATTGATCCCTTTCCGAGAGTCTGAGGTTTATGCTTTCGATGGCTTGTGTTCTTATAGTAATTATTGAAGACTTGGATCTGAATCTTCTAAATAATTAGAACAACTACACTCTTGTTGAATATGACATGTTTTTCCTGCTCTTTTATCTTATTTTTTGCTACAAAGGCTCCAATGATTATTCCAGCCAAGAAGAAAAAAACATACATTGGATTATTAATTTTCTACTCTTTAGTGATATATTAAACTTATCAAACATAATATTTTCTCATTTTGTATTAACTGATGCAGTTATTTGATTCTCCTATTATAAAAAACCACAATTGCAATAAGTTCATTAATAATTTAGTTTTGACACTTACGAGAAAGAAACTACTAACAGGAACGCTGGATAAGAATAAAGGTATAGCTTTTGACAAAGTCATCATATAAGCTAGTTTAACCAGCCAAAAAACAGATTATTCATTAGGTAAAATGAATGAATTACTTTGAGTTACTAAGAAAGAGATAGAATTATAACGCTTGAAAAACAAAACTAATCAGAGAAGCTTCGGGCTTCTAGCATCCCCCAAAAAACAATTCACTAAAGAACTATAAGAAACCAAATAGGTACAATAATTGGTGCAGGTTAACCAACTACATATATAGCCAACACTAAATCAAACTATTTTTTCAGACTCGCAATAAAGGTGTGAAACAAATATACATGGGTATTTAAAAAACAAAGCCACCTAAACATATATATTCTAAAAGTGTTTTTTCAATCTATTTTAAGCGTAAACAAAGCAGGGGGTATGGCTTGCCACTACCATCAATTTCCATACGGCCGATGGCTTCAAAACCTTGAGCTTGGTAGAAATCAACAGCTCCACAATTTTGCTCATTGACATCAAGTTCTTTTATGCCAAGATTACGAGTAGCAAAGTATAACAAAGCCTTCCCCACCCCTTTTCTATGAGCTGCTTGATGTACAAAGAGCATTTCCACTTTATTTTTACTCACGCCCAAGAAACCTAGAATTAAGTTATCTTCGTTGTAGAAACCGTAAAGAGTGACACATTGAAAGTACAAAGGCAATTGCGATTTATAGAATTGAAAATCTTCTTCTGCTAAAAAATCATGGGTGTGGCGAACAGCACTATCCCATACATTAATCAACTGAATATACTCTTCATCTTTTATCAACTTTATCATTCAATTTCATATTTAAGTGGTCAGAGTCAATAAAGATAAAGAAAAGCAGACTTACTTTTTTCATTTTAAGGATTTTAAACGACTATAAATGAAGTACCCCAACCTAATAATTTAGGTTGGGGTACAAAGAAATAGTGCTTTAATCTACTCAAAACAAGTAAAGTGTGAATGATATATTCTAACGATACTTTGAAGCACTATTTAAAAGCCCTAGGTTTAACATAGACACACTGACATAACAAACATTACACATACCATTATGGGGCCTAATGTATTTGAATTAGAGTTTATATTCCATGTTGAGTACATAATTAAATTACGTACATCTTTATCTAAAAATCAAATATGTAATAAGCAGTTAAGAAATGCAGTCACTTTATCCCGAGTGCCAAACAATAACTTGAAGCAGGTTTTCTGACTTATCTTTTCTTTTTTCAAACCTTCCCAACGATTATTTTTGTTAGTGGTTGTAGCATAGAAAAAAGCATAGGTATTAGCTATGTATTAAAGATTTACAACAACGGGCATTGTCCTAGATTCACACTAGATTCCCTCTCACGGAATATGAAATATTCCATTCACTCCTAGTGCTACCAAAGATATTCAAATAATCAAGATATACACTATTTTGTTATGTAGAAATAGCAAAACAGATGTATTTATCCTAATATGTATAAGTGAAGTACTGTTATATGTAATTTATTTTAACAAACAAGTTAACATATTTAAAATAATTAAATAGTTATTCGAAAAGTTCACCTTAATTTACTCCTCATATTTAATGAATAGGGTACAAATATTTTTATAAAAAAGAATGACTCAAACCTCATTTAACCAACGAGTTTGAGCCATTCATAGATAATAATACTACTTTCTACTCTATTGAAAGTAGTACATCATCATCATTCAACTAACATATAGTATAATTATTTTCTTAACTTCTTAATCCAGAGATAGAAGCCCGTAAAGTATAGAACAGGAACACATAGCCCCAATAAGACCCATAGTGCTCTTGAAAAATGTCCCCAGAATGTCCCAAAGTGAATAAAGTACATCGAACGCACCATCTTTTCGGCAGTTGGTTTATCTTTCCATAAATTAGTTTTGACCAAATGTCCTGTGGTTGGATGGATATATACATGGTTACTTCCCGTTCTTTCGTAATCTCCAACCGTTTTCATTCGGACAGAAAAAACAGCATCTTCACTCTTTGGAAAAAATATCATTGTAGGCTTACCTTCAGGGAAAGCGGTTTGTGCAGTTTTCAGAATGGTATCCAAACTCATCCAATGGATTGGTTGTGTTGGTTCTATTCTAGGAGATATTGCCAATGACTCTCCATTAAATAAGGTACTAAATAAGCTTTGATACTCTTTTTTAAACCCATAATACCCACCTGTAAAAGCTATAATCATCAAGAATATGGCTGTAAAAATTCCCAAAACATTATGTATCTTAAACAAGATAAACTTAGCAGATGCACCCTTCTTCCAAGCAAACATATTCGATGTGGGTGCAATCAGAAGTCCGGAAATAAGTATAAACAAAAACACAAAACCAAGAATAGCTACACAAGTTAAGCCGATGCGACCAGCCAATAGATTTACATGGAAATCATAAAGCCATTGCATCAACTTAGCACTATAAGTATCTGCCCCTAAAACCCTCCCAGTATAAGGATTCACATAAACCTGAACACGCCCCTTTACATTGGGTGTAGTAGTACGGAAGCTAACTGCTGCATCTTCTCCACCATACAACACCATGTTATCAATTTTATGATTCGGGTATTCCCACCTCACATTATCGAGTAATGTTTGCAATGGAAGTTGCTGATGCATTGGAGTAACAAAAGCCAACTCCTTGATTGAAAGTTTTTCCAATTCAGGCTTATAAACCACCAGTGCACCCGTCAAACAAATTAGGGTAATTACAGCTCCCAAAGTCAATCCTACATACAGATGGAGCTTATAAAAGACGTTTTTTATTTTTCGATTGGTAACTAACATCAATATTATAAATTAAATGAAGCTGATACGACTAATGAACGAGGTTTACCTGGCGACAGTAAGTATTTACCCTGTGCACCCGTATAATATTCTTCGTTAAATACATTCTTCAGGTTGACTGATATCTTATAGAAGTGACGTTGATAAGACACAAAACAATCAACCGTTTTAAATGCGGCAAGCGTTATGTCGTTCATCAAATTGCCATAACGAGTATCGGTAAAGAAGTATCCAGCACCAACAGATAAACCTTTTGTCCAACTCGTTCTAAAGTGATAGGATGTCCATATGTTAATTCGGTGGTTAGGTATATTTGACAGACGTTTACCTACTGTAAATTTCGCATCGTTCGTCTTGCTAACTTTACCAAAAGTATACGCATAGTTAGCAGAAACACTCCAATAACGTGTAATATCTCCTGTAATACCAATCTCTGCACCACGGCTGTACTGCTCTCCTATCTGAATTTTAAACTCCTCGTCATCAGGATTCGTGGTTGGCAGGTTCGTCTTAATCAGGTTAAATAGTGATACAGATGCCATTAATCGGTTGTCAAAGAACGATTTTTTAGCACCTACTTCCCACTGTTTAGATTTGATAGGATCGAACTTTTTCCCCTCTTTGGTTTGTCCCGATTGAGGCACATACGACTGGCTATAACTCAAATAAACACTGATGTCTTTCGCTGGTAAATAAACTAAACCTGCACGAGGAGATATTGCAAAATTACGATCATTTTTGTTGATCTTAGTTTTATAGTTCTCCGATTTATCAGTAATCCAATCTGCCCTTGCACCCAGTAATAACTTCCACCGATCAGTAAAGCTCACCTGATCTTGTACATAGAGGGCATACGTATGTTGCTTCATATTTAAATCGGTACTTTTCTCCATAACCAAGCTCTCATCTCGAGGTGTGTAAACGGGGTTATAAATACTTATCGGGGTGTACATTACACCTTCTACCTCCCTACGGTTCGTTAAATAGCCATATTCCAACCCAAACAAGACCTTGTGTTTTACACGGAAAGTATTAAAACTACCCGACACCTCATTCAAGAAGTTACGGTAGTTAATTTTCGCATCCCAATGTGCCAACCGGCGATTCATAAGATCATCTTTAGTTATCGCTTTCATTTGAAAATAAAGGCGATCTTCGTGCGTAAAGTATTGACGAAAGAAACTTCTTCCTGTCCAACGATCATTAAACTTATGAGTCAAACCATAGCCAAAGTTAACGTCAGTAAACTTTCCATACGCCCAAGGTTCTGCTACGAATGTCTTATATCCATTCTTGATGGGCTTGCTATCAATATGAACCACACCTGGGTCATGTGTTCTTTTATCACGAAAGAAGTCACCATCTACAGTCAAAGTGGTACGGTGGCCTAAATCAAAATCAAAAACAGGTGTAATACTTGTTCTTTTACTGTACACCGGATCACGGAAACTATCAGCATCTTCATGCATCAAATTTAAACGATAACGAATGGTACGTTTAGCATTTAAAGGCCCGGATAAATCTGCCGAGGCTTGTTTATAATCGTAGCTACCATAACGCAACGTCATTCCGTATTTCGGTGTATATAGTGTTGGTTTCGTTATAAAATTTATAACTCCACCAGGCTCTACAGCTCCATAAAGTACAGAAGAAGGACCTTTCAACATTTCAATTCGCTCTACATTTGCCATCGCATTATTCGAAAACTTAAGATATCGAATTCCATTTCTAAAATAGTTTCTAGAGTTAGTCAACCCAAATCCTCGAGACACGAACGATTCGTTTATGTTTGCAGCTTCGCCAGATGACCCCGTTGTAACCCCACTGAAGTTACGAATAGCATCGGTCATATCTACCGTTTGTTGATCTTCCAATAGTTTACGAGTTACAACCTCCACAGCACCTGGAATTTCAATAACAGGCACTTCCATTCTTGTTGCAGAATAAGCTATATCAGAATGGTAACTCTGAGGTTTAGCACCAACAATATCAACTTCGGGCAAACCGAACATTTTATCAGTCAAGACTATTTTCAAATCCACATCTTTTTTACCAGCCGGCACATCACGAACGGCTGTAATTGTACTGATGCTACTTGTAATGAGCGTTAGGTCTTTATTTATGGGAATTTGAAATGCAAAGGCACCTTTAAAGTCAGTCAAAGTCTGTTGCTTTGAACCTTTAATTAAGATTTTAACCGACTCCAATGGATTGCCAAATTCGTCAACGACCAAGCCACTTACTTGTCTTAACTGCTGTGCAGCCACACTTGCCACCGAAATCAGGAGCAAGAAAAAAAACACTAAAGATTTTCTCGAATAATGAGATAAAGTCATACGTGTTGAATAAAATAAATACTCGTTTATGTTTATGTCGCTTCTGATAATGCTACGGCACAATATGAACCTCCTAAAGTTGGAGCCAAGGCACACAGCACCATCAGCCTATCTATGCAGATAGGTTTTGCTTAGTTTTACGAAATAATTGTGATTTACATCAACATTGCAAACGCTACATTCCCGAACAACTTGCAACATACTTAAAGGCAGGTTTTCTGACTTATCCTTGGTTTCACACCTTCCCAACAACATTGTTAGTGGCAGTAGAATGAATATTTTGTGTCAAAAACACAAAACGGATTTACAGCAACGGGCATTGTCCTAGATTTACACTAGATTCCCTCTCATTTTTCCTGAATGAAAAAATTCACCCTTATCGGCGGCAAATATAGGCAATAAT
The DNA here is from genome assembly GCA_030151635.1 of Bacteroides sp. GTDB lineage: Bacteria > Bacteroidota > Bacteroidia > Bacteroidales > Bacteroidaceae > Bacteroides_E. The sequence goes on from JASLDF010000175.1 coordinate 7,381, forward strand.
ATAAATTAACACTTATTTCACAACATCAATTCATCAGTATCTAAGCATTTTTCCAGGGTTATAAAATCATTTTACCCGTTTCTATAAGTTATACGAGCCCAAAGCCTCAACGAATTTAGTATACTAGAAAATTGTTTGCCAAATGAACTAAATCACTTTCCGATACATTATATCTATAGAAGCAACCCCAAAAATGTTGTATTATGAAAAAGTCTAGAGCCTTATTTTTTATTGGATTAACCGTGTTGCTACTCGCTTTTGTAGCCTATACGGTCTTTCATGAACAGCTAAATAGCTATTTTCTTTTGGTTGGTACAATCCCCGCTTGTATCTGTTGGATTTGTGCTGCCCAACTAGATAATAATCAAGCTAAAAAGAAAAAGCATTAACAACTTGTGCTAATGCTCCCTGCAAATGTAGAGGGTTTCTCGAAAAGAAACCACCTCACTTTATGAGTTTAACTCATCAATAAATCTAAGCTTTAACAACTCAATCTTTTAGCTGTAGCTTACCATTTCACATCTAAAATAGCCAACTAAAAGAGAAGTGTAGAACTGTAAAACAAGAAATACACGCCACTGTCTAGGAGGCTCACAAACAAACTATTTCTACCATTCAAAGACAACACAGTCTTCTTTCAAAGACAACTGAGTTCTCTTTGAAAGAAGACTAATGCTTCCTAGGGAGATAAAACATGAATGCTTTAGTCTACCTTGTTTTCTTTGTCTTTTAGCAGATGTTTACGCTCAATGAAATAAGATACCATTAAACCAATCCCCCCAAAAGTTGTAGCTAGTGCTGGATATAAAATATCAAATACTTTTCTTCTTTCATAAAGATTGTCTATTGCAGCAGAATCGTACATAGAAATATCTATTAAGCATGCAAGCACCAACCCTACTCCAACACCAATAAACAAGCAGCCAATACTCAAGGCTATTTTAGATGTTCCTCTAAAAGACTGTGCCAAGCCAGGCAACTGTTTGAAACCAAAGTTGTCCGCATTCACTATCATTTTATCAATCATAGCCAATCTCTCTTTTTTTCTCACTAGTAATTCACAAAAGCTATAAAAACCATAAGTCAAAATAGCTATAATTAAAACTGCGGTAATGTATCCCATATTAATTGTTATATTAAGTTCTTAAAATTCGATTTCGTAATCAATTACACCCATATGACGTAGCCTCATTCAAAAGGTTACACTAATTTTTAATTAATATTGAGAATAATAAAATGAGCCCTATTCTCTCTAGAAGACAAAAAACTGTTTTACTTTACAACGCTAAAGAGTATAATATAAAATCGAATCGAGAAAATTATTTATGCTGATGGTGTAACCTTCTTCACAAAGGAACGTCAAATGCAGTAGTCATGGATAAAATAGAAGATACCTACATCATAGAACGAATTTTGGAAGGCGAAACCGACCTCTTCGTGCATATTGTTCGCCAATACGAGCGAATGATATTTACGATTGTCAACCGTGTTTTACAAAATGAAAGCACATCGGAAGATGTCGTTCAGGATATCTTCATTAAAGTATATCAACAGCTAGACAAATACAAGAAGTCGGCAAAATTCTCGACCTGGCTCTATCGCGTGGCATACAATGAAACAATTTCCTATATACGTAAAAACAAGAAAACCATCGGATTGAATACTATCGATTATTCTCTTTGTGGAGACGATATAGAAGATGAATTACCAAATTGCGACATGGAAGCTCTAATTAACGAGCTCCACAACATATTAGGAAAAATGCCCCACGAAGATGCATTTATCATCACCTTATTCTACTTAAAAGAGATTCCCATTGCAGAGATTGCCGACATTACCGGCCTTTCTTTAAGTAACATCAAAGTGAAGCTACACCGAATACGCAAATTCTTGTATGCCGAACTTCAAAAATCGAACAATGTATGAAGAAGAATATAAATGACAATAAAGACGAATTGAAACAACTATTCAAACACATAAAGTGGGAAGAACCAAGCGCTCAATTCGAGAATCAGCTAATGGCGAATATCCACCGACTTGCCGAACGTAAAAAGCGTAAAGAAGCCTTTAGCTATTGGTTGATAATGACAGCTGCATGTGTTCTTTTGACTTTAACGACGCTCGTCTTGCTGTGGGTACTCGACCTCGACTTTATTTCCAGCCTGAAGTATCTATTTTATAGTATGAGTCAAGGTGTCGGTATTTATCTTACATCCATCATTGGAATAGTGCTGCTCATCAGTATCCATGCCTATCTAAGGAAAAGACTGTATGATCAACAATGACAAAACAACAGTGGCTGCCCTTAGTAGAGCAGCCACTGTTGTTTTATACAAGTCGGAACAACTTTTTAGTTGTTAAAGTAGTATAGGAAAACAATTACGCTGTCGAAAGCAGGTTTTCTCTTTCCTTTAATCTCAAGTTTAGCTTTCATCTCAGCTTTAACTACCCCTCTTAAATTAACTGCCGATTGTAATGACACGTTTAGACGAACTTCATCATTAACCAAAACTGGCTCACTGAAACGTAAATCTTTAATACCGTAATTAATCATTGATTTGATGTTTTCAACCTCCAAGATTTGATTCCAAAGGTAAGGCAAAACCGATAATGTTAAGTAGCCATGTGCAATTGTACTTTTAAATGGACTTTCCACTTTAGCACGCTCTGGGTCAGTATGAATCCATTGATGATCTAATGTAGCATCTGCAAATTCATTAATTTGCTTTTGAGTAATCGTTAAGTATTCCGACACACCAAGCTCTTTACCCACCAGGGCTTCAAACTCTTCAAAACTTTTAATCTTTAACATAGTATTTCCTTTAGTAGTTTAAATAAATTCAATAGGCTTCTGATAATCACTTTTTAAGATACCCATAATGTTCTGATTCACCAAAATGGTTCTTCTAATTAACAATATGAATAAGCTAGCAAAGCAGGTATCAGCTTTTTCTAAACAAAATGAACCTGCAAAATTAGCCCATTTATTGAAAAGAGCAACTATTGAGCAATCATCTTGTCTTTAGACTCGCTACAATCTCCTTCAAATCTACTATTTAAGCACTAAAAAAAAGAGCCACATCATAGATGTAGCTCTTTTACATAAGATTTATTCGAAGGTTAGGCTTTTTCACGATTACTAAACACTATATTTTTAACAATTACGAATATTCACATTACATATCGTGATGTAACAATAATTAACAATGTAATACTTTTATTTTAAATAACAGCACTGATAATGATTTTATTTTTAAAAAATATTTTCGGGCAGAATATACAAAAAGCCAGTAAAGGTAATACACTTCACTGGCTCTTAGGATTTGTGTTTATAATTATAAAACTCAGTTAGAATTGGGTAATAGATTTAGAAATACACCTTGTGAACGAGTAAAAATTAACCGTACATCTATTTCGGGTACAATCCATTGATAAGTGGCTTTATCTACAATATAGGTATCAGAATCAACCACCACATAATAATGGGGTAAAACATACATTTTCTTCCCCCATCTCTTAGGAAATAGTTGCCCTAAGAGGGGTAAACTACCTGTTTTATCTACTACCAATGCATCTCCACGGTAGTACTTTTTTGTTACACTAGCTATTTTTTCTTTCGCTAAACTCCTATTCAAGCAGCGTTGTAAACCAATACGTTTCCAAGCGTAATTACCCCAAATCAGTAGTAAAAGAAATAGAGATAGACTAGATAGCGTACCTACATAAATGCTATTTCGGGTAAAAAACCAAAAGAAGACAAACAAACACAACAGCCCTATTGTCCTAGTACCTGCCCTATATCTTGCGTGTGCCAAATAAGAGTTAATGGTTTGTATTTCACGCTCTCCATAACGATATTCAATTGAATTAATCTTCATTCTTAGCGATTAAAGGATTGCAATGGTTTTACGTGTGTATTCTTGCGCTTCCAAGATAAGTTCTTTTGAAGGACGAACACCCGTATAAAGCACAAACTGTTCTAACGATTGGATCAATGCAACATCCGAACCTAGAATTACCTCTTTGCCTAGTTCTTGACCTAACTTAATTAATGGAGTTATTACCGGCAAAGCCACCACATCGAACACTACTTTTGCACCCTCTACAACAGCTCTTGGAAAAGCTAAATCATTGGCTTCGGCACCATTTGCCATCCCCACAGGTGTTGCATTAATAAGCAAATCAGCCTCAACATTTAAATCCGTTTGGTAATCGTATCCATATTTTGTGCCCAACTCCTCGCCTACTTCAGCACGACGTACTATGAGGGTACCATTCCGATAGCCATTGTTATATAAAGCAGCTAAAACGGCTTTCGCCATTCCTCCATTACCACGTAAAGCAAAACGAAGATTTCGGTCTATGTTATTATCCAACAATAGCCTCTCGATCGCTACATAGTCGGTATTATATCCTTTCAAATTGCCCTTAGTATTAACAATCGTATTAACCGATTGAATGGTATCTGCCGAATGATCTAATTCATTAAGCATTGGAATGCATGCTTCCTTAAAAGGCATAGAGATGGCACAACCACGAATGTTTAATGCACGGATTCCACGAATGGCATCGCCCAAGTTATCGGTAGTAAATGCTTTATAGATAAAGTTTAAATGTAAATTCTGATACAAGTAATTTTGAAAGATAGTACCAAAATTTCCTGGACGTGCAGCCAATGACATGCACAATTGAGTATCTTTTGTTATCATAATAGTTCTACAAATTAAGTATTGTAAATGTAAGAATCTGAAATAATACTTACAGTCTTACAGCAAATTTAGTGAGCCTTGTATCTAACATATTGCTAGGAACTATGCCTTTTATTTGATCAATGATGATGTTTAATAATCGTTCTTTCACAAAATCATTGCGAATATAAAGTGAAACAGTTCGACTCTGCTTTGGATTGTTGAGTGGATGGACATTTTTCTTCTGACATTTTTTAAGCAAATTAATGTGCAGCTCGGGTACGGTTGTAAAACCACCATTGGCATCGACAATACGAATTAGCGTGTCTGTATTTCCCTCTTCAAAAGCCGTTGAAAACTGAGATTGTGCATCGCCTAATGCCACAACCTGGTTGTTCTTCGGGCAGAACGAATCGCCCATTGAAGAGGCACGTCCTTGGCACGCAACACCTTTCAGTGTTGTTAGCGGCACCATCGTAGCATCAGCCTTCACGTTTAAATCCTCTTTTGGAGCAATGTAAGCGTAGAAATCTTCAGTATATAGTGGAATTTCAATCAGGTTTTCCGATTGCACAGGTGTAGTTAGAATCGCCATATCTAGCTCGGCACGATTCAACATATCAATCAACTCGTGCGAGCGTAGTTCCAAGGCTTCCAGTTTCAATTTAGGTGCAGCCTTATTTATACGCTTGAATAATTGTGGCAAAATATAAGGGGCTACGGAAGGTAAAATACCCATGCGCAAATCTCCTGCATCTTGGTCCTTTTCAAGCCGCACCAATTCTTCCATCTGCGAAGCATGGTAAATAATTACTTTTGCTTGGTCAATAATTTTTTGGCCTAACCCTGTAGGTTTAACAGGTTGAGATTTACGATCAAAGATAATCACATCTAACTCTTGCTCTAATTTTTGAATCATAGAACTGAGTGTAGATTGGGTTACACTGCATGCCTTAGCAGCCTGGGCGAAATGGCGATATTCATCAACCGAAATTATATAATGTAGTTGTTGTATGGTCATATCAAATGCTTAATCGATTTTATCAATACAAATATAGAAAATATCTGTTTGATTAATAAATATAGAGGTTGTAAGTTTGTAAGCGATAACAAGTAACAAAAGACTTTAGCAGCCCACTCATAGAAAATAGAGTTAGTAATCCTAATTTCAATTTTAAGATAAACCTGTTTGTAAAGCTAACTTCGTTTGGTAACGATGCGTGGGTTTGCTAGGAGTCACAAAATAAACACAACAATAAATAGGCTAAACTTTTTAACCTAAAAAATTAAATAAAATATGATTATAGCAGTTCCTACAAAAGAAAACAAAGTAGATAACCATTTTGGTCATTGCGCCTATTATACGTTTTTCGAAATAGACGAAAATAAAAAAATAATAAACACCAGTACAATGGAAGCTCCACAAGGATGTGGTTGTAAATCGGGTGTTGCTCCAATCTTAAGAGATAAAGGGGTACGCATTATGTTGGCTGGCAACATGGGTAATGGTGCTGTAAACGTTTTGACACAGAACGACATTAAAGTGGTTCGCGGATGTAGCGGACCTGTAGAAGAGGTGATACAAAATTACTTAGCTGGAAAATTAGAAGATTCGGGCGAAGTTTGTGATTCGCATGGCGAAGGACATACTTGTTCGCACAATCACTAATCTAAATATTAAATCTGAATAGATTATTTAGTTACTGAAAATTTGATTGATAGATGTTATACTTACTGTAAGGTTGGGGCTGTTGAAGTTCTGACCTTACCTTTTTTTAGACATAATAAGATGACAATTTGCTTTAATTGCTGTATTTTTAAGACATATTGAACAAAACATAAGGCAGATTTGCTTTATAGGGTAATGCATACAAACTTTGCATTAATAATACTGAATAAAAAATGAGTAACTCTAATCAAGAAGATATGAATAAAACAACATTGGCAGTGGTGGCTGCATGTGGAATGACCTTCCCTGCAGCGGCACAAGAAAACTTAACCTATCAGAAGCCTCCAAAAGAGATTCTTGAGTTGGCAGACTTCAAACGAGCTCCTTCGTTAAGCATCAACAGTGAAAACACAATTATGGTCTTTGCTTATAGCAACACCTACAAAACACTCGAAGAGCTTTCAATGGAAGAAATGCGTTTAGGCGGATTGCGTATCAACCCAAAAGCAAATATTGGTAGTACCCTTCGCTATTCTAATAACCTTACTTATAAAGGACTTAAGGGTAAAGAAGAACTTGAGGTAAAAGGATTACCTAAGAATCCGCAAATTGCATATCGCACTTGGTCGCCCGACCAAACAAAAGTAGCCTTCACAAACACAACCATAAATGGTGTTGAGCTATGGATTGCCGATTTGAAAACCGGTACTGCAAAACAAATTACTTCGGCTAATTTGAATGCAAATCTAGGTAGACCTTACATTTGGATGCCCGATGGTAAAGGTTTATTGATTTTTACATTGCCTCAAAACAGACAAGCCTTGATTGATACTAAGGCTGCACTACCTACTGGCCCTATTGTAACCAATAGTACGGTTGGTGTGAAATCTCAAAACATGACACACCAAGATCTTCTTCAAAACCCCATTGATGAAGCAAACTTTGAAAGCTTAATTACTTCCGAGATTTATAAAGTAAGTCTTGATGGTACATTGACCTTCTGGAAGGGTGCAGACATGTACAACAACATTAGTTTTTCGCCTAATGCAGAGTACGTATTGTTAAGTACCATTCAACGCCCCTTCTCTTATTCTGTACGTTACACTAGTTTTCCTACAGCAACAAACATATATAATCTAAGTGGCGACTTATTACGTGAGTTTAATGTAAAACCATTAATTGAGAGCCTTCCACAAGGATTTATGTCAACCTATCAAGGTAAGCGATCAATTAGCTGGCGTGCCGATGCTCCTGCTACACTATTTTGGGTTGAAGCTTTAGATGGTGGTGATCCAGCAAATAAAGTGGAGTTCCGTGACGCACTGTACCAGGAAGACTTATTGAGTAAACAAGAGCCTGTGCTTATCTCTAAATTATTAAACCGATTTGCAGGTATTACTTGGGGAAATGACTCTAAAGCAATTGTGTACGACCAATGGTGGGATACTAGAAATATGAAAACATATTTAATTAACCCATCATTAAAAGACCAAGAACCTAAAATCATCTTCGACCGTGATATCCAAGATATCTACAATGACCCAGGTATGTTCGATACTGAAAGAAATAAAGATGGTAAGTACGTGCTTCGTCTAGATGGCGACAACGCATTCTTAATTGGAGATGGATATTCTGCTAAAGGACAATTTCCTTTTATTAATCACTTCAACTTAAAAACTTTTAAAACGAAGCCTTACTTCAAGTCGAAATATACCGACAAGAAGTTAGAGTTAGTTGATATTGTGAATGCTAAAAAAGGAGAATTGATTGTGAGATTACAATCACCTACCGAATATCCAAACTACTACATCATTGACGCTAAAAGCAACAAAACTAAATTTGCATTAACCAACTTAGAAAATCCATTCAAAGCGATTGAAGGCATTTATAAGGAAGTCATCAAATACAAACGTGCGGATGGTGTTGAGCTAAGTGGTACACTTTATCTTCCTGCAAATTACGACAGAAGCAAGAAAGAGAAACTACCAATGGTGATGTGGGCATATCCTACAGAATTTAAAGACAAGAGCAGTGCTGGACAATCAGCAACTAACCCTAACGAATTTATTTATCCATTCTACGGTTCTCCTATCTATTGGGTAACACAAGGGTATGCAATTTTAGACGATGCTGCATTCCCTATCGTAGGTGAAGGCGAACAAGAACCAAATGATACATTCATCGAGCAGTTGGTTTCAAATGCCAAAGCTGCAATTGATGCGGTTGATGCATTAGGCTACATTGACCGCAACCGTGTTGCTGTGGGTGGTCACTCTTACGGTGCATTTATGACAGCCAACCTGTTAACGCATAGCAATCTATTTGCTGCGGGTATTGCACGTAGTGGTGCATATAATCGTACACTTACTCCATTTGGTTTCCAAGCTGAGCAACGAAACTACTGGGATGTTCCTGGTGTTTACAACGCAATGTCTCCATTTATGCACGCCGATCAAATGAAAACTCCTCTTCTACTAATTCATGGAGGAGATGATAACAATACGGGAACACATACCATGCAAAGTGAGCGTTACTTCAATGCGTTGAAAGGTTTTGGTGCTCCAACACGTTTAGTACTTCTACCAAAAGAGAGCCACGGCTACTCCGCTAAAGAGTCTGTACTTCATGTACTATGGGAACAAGACCAATGGCTAGACCATTATGTAAAAAACAAGAAGTAACTTAATTATAAACTTCTACAATAAAACAGGGAGCTATCTAAATTGAAATTAGGTAGCTCCTTTTATTTTAGAAGTCGATGCGATCTAAACAACACTGAGTGCTATCAAACAGAACAGGCTATGAGGATGAGCGTATAGAAATACTAGTAAAAATAAGGCGTTGCTAGTTCTGGATGAAAGAGTTGCAACGCCTTAAGAAAAAAACATACAGTAACTCAGAAAAGGTCTTTTTGGCTAGAATATGCCTTTGAAAAGGGTCATAACAAGGCATAACTATATATCCTTCTATCAATCATACACATTAATCATTGAATGTCAAGCGGTGTAAATTAAGTAACAAAAAACCCTAACCAATCTGCACAAACTAAAAAGCTTGCATATCGGTTATCCTTCTGATATGGGCAAATATAATTGATATTTTTATAAATAATGGTTCTGTTTACTAAAAGATTAATCAATAGGACGAATAATGTATAATATAGACTATACGAGAAGATTATCTAGGATTTATACTTGTAAATACGAACAACTATTGACCAGTTAAAGAAATATTAGAAAGAATAACTATAATCCTTTCACATAATTCCACCACATATTTAAAAGCAACAGAACAATTATAGGAATAAATAGTGTTGGATGCCAACGTTTACGAAGAGTAGGTAAAAATGTTTCTTTACCAGTCAAAAGGTCTTTAACCATCCAACAGGCAGAAATGAAAAGTAATAAATGAGTTACGACCACTAATGGATTCAGAAGTATGGCTTCAACAATACGACCTTCTAAGATTAACGCGGATGCTCTTGTTAACCCACATGCTGGACAAGGAATTCCATACACAAATTTAACTGGGCAGTGAAGGAAAATCGAAGATTCGGCAGGGAGAAAATAAAAAATGAGATATCCCACTGCTCCTAAGATTAGGAGTATGACATACCTCACTCTGTAATTTTTTAATCGATTAGCGAACATGAGTTACGAACATCTCGTAATTAGCATCACGAATTGCATCCATAATCAAGAATAGATCGACAAGGGTCCAAATACCCAAACCTCCACAAGTAAGCAATTTAGCAATACCTAGGCCAGTATTACCAGCATAGAAACGGTCAACACCCAATCCACCTAAAAATAATCCCAAAAGAATACCAATCATAGGGGTCTTTAAAGGAAGCACTTGCAAAGCAGTATAACTATCATCAGGCATAGTTTCCAGTTTCTGACGGATTGCCATAATATGTTCTGGTTTGAATTTATCAGCATAAGTGCTAATCAGTAAGTCTACTTTTGAATTTTCCATGTTAATGTTATTAATGAATTAAAATATATTGACAAAGTTAAATAAAACGCAACGTATTCATATTATAAACAGCCAT